>JBJMGZ010000075.1:0-17838 GCA_045807605.1 Thermoanaerobaculia bacterium
GGGCCGCTGCCGTCGCCCCATCGGGGCTCGGGTTTGTCTTGGGTTCCCCCGGACCCCCGGCTTGCGCCCGGGGCTACATTCCGCCGCCCCTTCGGGGCTGACTGCTCCAGAGAGGAGATGTGTATAACAGGTTGGGTTGCAACCCGGGGCTACGCCCGCACCCACAAGGGGCGCCACCCCCACCCGCCATGAATGAGGTCCATGGTCTGACAAAGTAGAATTAGGACATTCCTACTTGTTTTCCTTCAGTCCGGCGAGGACCCGCTGCACCACGCGGTCCTCCTTGCGGCGGGCCGCCTTGATCAGCTCGACGAGCACGGGCGTCATCCAATCCTGCTTCACGCTGGCGGGGACCAGGCTCAGCAGCTCGGCCGCCCGCTGCTCGGGCGAGGAGAGAGGGGGCAGCCCAGGCTGCGTCCCGCCGCCGCCCTGGGTGCCGCCGCCCTGCGTTCCTCCTCCCTGGGTTCCACCTCCCTGCGTTCCGCCACCTCCCTGCGTTCCGCCGCCGCCCTGGGTGCCGCCGCCGCCCTGGGTTCCACCACCTCCCTGGGTTCCGCCCGTGTCGGGGGTGATCACGATCCCGCTGATCTCCTGGTATTTCTTGAGGAGGCTCTGATAGTCGCCCTTGTCGTGCTCGATGTCGAGCTTCTCCATCGGGGTCGGCACGCGCCCGTTGACGATCCGGAAGTACTCGACGACCTCGTCGTGCTGATTGTGGCCGGGGCCGTAGCTCCAGCCCGGGCCGTAGCGGCGGAACCCGTTGGCCGCCTGCAGGTGGCTCTGATTCGAGGGCTCGAAGGGGATCCATCCCGAGTTCGACTGGTTGTCGGCCGTGGGCGTGCGGCTGAACAGGATCTCCCAGATCCCGTTCTGCACGCGGAGCGCTCCCAGGTCGAGCCCCTGGCCATAGGCTGCCGCGGTGCTCCGGACCGCGCCGGGAGCCATCCAGTTGTGGTTGGACGGCGGCCAGAGCTGGTTCTCCCTGAATTGGCTTTCTGTCACCGGCATGTCCTGCCTCCTTTCGGAAAGTGGCTCTAAGGATAAACCTGAAACAAGCTCCGTTTCAGCCCCCCATCTCCATGACGTCCTCCAGCCGGGTACGCACCAGGGGGAGGTCCGCGGGCAGCCAGGCCTCGAAGCCGGGGGTGGCGAAGAGGTGCTCGTCGCCCGGATAGGTGGGCACGACGTAGAGGGGGAAGCGCTCGAAGATCTCGCGGTCGCAGCGGCGGCGGCGGCGCTGGACCGCGGCCCGGCGCTCGGCCGCGCCGTCCAGGTGGCCGAGCAGCCAGTGGATCGCCCGGAGCTGCGAGATCGTCCGCTCGTCGGTGAGCCGCGGGCCGTCCGCGGGAGGAGCCGCGGACCGGCCGGCGCGCAGGCGCTCCGCCACCTTGGCCGCGAATTTCAGCGGGCCGTGCTCGCGGAGCTTGAGCAGGACGTTCCCCGGAGTGATGGGGACGCGGGCGGGCGGAATGGCCGGGGGCGTGCCGTTGCCCGTGTTCGCAATCCATCCGGCATAGGGGTCCACCTGGAGCGTGCCCGTGCCCGGGTTGTTGCCCACGAGGAGCCGGTGGGTGCGCGCCGTCAGGGTCAGCATCAGGACGGGCATGATGCGCTCCCAGATCCCCGGCTCGTAGTTCTTGTAGGCCGTCAGGAAGGCGTTGCGCTCGAAGAGGAAGCCCCGGTTGAACAGGCCCAGAAGGTCGCTCGTGGCGTTGGAGCGGTGGCGCACCACCGCGTCCGGCGCGAAGAGCACCCTCTCGCCTCCGGACCAGAGCCGCCAGCCGAGGTCCACGTCCTCCAGGTAGGCGAAGTAGCTCTCGTCGAAGCCGCCGGCCTCCAGGAACGAGCTGCGCCGGATCAGCAGGTTGCCGCCGCAGGCGAAGAGCAGCTCCTCCCCCGCCTCCGGCACCCGCGCGCGGCCGAGCGGACGGCGGAAGTCGAGCTGAAAGGCATGCCCGTCGAACGTCATCACGCCGCGGCCGAAGTCGAGGCGCTCCCCCTCCCAGTCCACGATCTTGCCGGAGACCGCGGCGACGTCGGCCGGGGCCGAGCGCAGGCCGTCCACCAGGGCCGCGAGCCAGCCGGGCTCCGGCCGGGTGTCGTTGTTGAGCAGGGCCAGGGCGTCGACGTCCGCGGCCTCCGCGGCCAGGCGGTTGTTGCCGGCGCAGAAGCCGAGGTTCACCGGGCTGGCGATCAGGCGGACCCGGGGCCACGCCTTCCTCAGCCAGTCGGCCGTGCCGTCGGTGGAGCCGTTGTCGAGGACCACGATCTCCCACTCGACCCCGGGATCTTTCTGGGCGGCGAGCGCGGACAGGCAGGTCTCCAGGTGGTGGCGTCCGTTCCAGGAGAGGAGGGCGACCGTGACCTTCTTCAACGGGCGAGCCTCCACAAGCGAAGCCTTCGCTTCAGCCGGAACCGCAGTGGGTCCGGAGGGGTGACGGTCGCGGGCCGGTGGGAGAAGCGGTCCTTGGCGTCGTCGCGCTTCGGCTCCCGGCAGAAGCGGAGGAGCGGCGCGAGCGCCCGGTCCCAGGTGAAGTCCCGCAGCAGCTCGCGCGCCCCTTCCCGGAGGATGGAGGCGTCCGTGGCGAGCGCCTCGCGCAGGGCCGCGGCGAGGGCTTTCGCATCCCGCGGCGGCACGACCCAGCCGGCCCGGTGCTCGCGGAGGAGACGGCTCATGGTGCCGCCTTCGCTGGTGATCACCGGGCAGCCGGCGGCCAGGGCGTCGAGGAAGCGGGTGCGGAGCGAGAGCCGCGTCTCCAGGCCCGGCGTGTGGGGAGCGACGAGGAGGTCCACGTCCCGCAGCAGGTCGTACCGCCGCTCGGCCGGCACCCAGTCCAGGGTCCGCACGCGGCTCCCCCACCAGCCGAGCTTGCGGCAGCGGGCCTCCACTTCGCCGAGCAGGCGCTGCGGCGTGCTGTCCGCGTTCGGGTTGCGGATCAGGAGGAGAGTCCAGCTACCCTCCAGCTCTTGCAGGGCGTCGAGGAGCGTCCACGGGTCGTACCAGTCGTAGAGCCCGCCGAAGAGGAGCCGGCGCTCGCCTGGTTCGCGCGGCGGGAGCACCGGTTTGTGAGGCGGCAGCTCGTCCGGCACGCCGAAAGGGACCGGCGCGATCAGGTCTTCCACGTCCAGCCGCTCGGGGTTGATCCGGCCGAGCGCGGTCAGGAAGCCGAGGTAGAACGTCCGCTGCTCCTCGGAGGAGCAGAGGAAGAAGTCGCCGCGGCTCATCTGGAGCACCCACGTGGCATGGTCGTTCCGGTACGGATCGAGCCCCAGAGTCGCGGCGTAGCTCAGGTTCTCCACCAGCCAGGGATCGTAGAGATCGATCGCGACGGGCAGCTGGGGCAGCTCCAGCAACACGTCGTTGGCGAGCTGTCCCTGCGCTACGGCGGCATCGCACCCCTCCAGCACCTCGGCCAGCCGGCCGCGCTCGAAGCGGCGCACCTCCACGCCCGGGAGCGGCAGCTCGGCCGTCTCCGCGGGCTCGGCCGGGGAGACGAGCACGATCTCGATCCCGCGCTCGGTCAGCCGCCGGGCGAGCTCGAAATAGCGGATGCCGATGCCGGCCATCCGCGGGCGGATGGGCTCGCTCGCGACCAGGGCTATGCGACTCATCGCAACGACCGCTTGCGCTCCTGCACCCACTGGTGGAGGCGCCAGGCGCGGGTGGTTTCCATCTGGCGGATCGTGCCGTTCAGGCGCTCGATCTCCGCGTAGGTGCGGCGCAGCTGGAAGATCTGCTCGTGGAGGCTGTCGCGCAGCGCCTTCTCCTGGTCGTAGAGCCGCTGGATGTCGGTGCGCAGGCGGCCGTTGTCCTGGCGCAGCGCGTCCAGCTCGCCGTTCATGGCGAAGGTGCGCTCCTCCAGGGCGAAGCGCTCGCGCGACAGGGCCTCGTGCGCCCGCGCCAGACCATCCAGGTCGGCCCGCAGCCGGAGCAGATCGCTCTCGCGGCCGGCCAGCTCGCGCCGCGCCGCGGCCCGGTCCTCGCGCTCGTCCACCAGCTCGGCGCGCAGGGTGTCCACGGCCCGGGCGAGGACGTCCGGCCCCAGGCGCGGCGCGTGCTTAGCGAGCACCCGCGCCTTGACCGCCAGGAAGTCGCCGCGCTCCCGCGGACGCTCCCCGAAGATGTGATGCCCGCCGCCGCGGAAGTGCCGGTACTCGCAGGTGACCTTCCGCGCATGATGGAACGGCGTCCGCGCCGAGAGGCGGATCAGGTAGTCCCAGTCCTCGAAGAACGGCAGGTCCGGATCGAACGGCCCCACCTCGGCGAACAGGCGGCGGTCGATCAGGAGCGTGTTGAACGGGATGTAGTTGTCCACGAGCAGCACGTCGGGATCGAAGTCGCGGCTGTACGGGAGCCGCCGGTCGCGGCAGACCCAGCGCCCGGCCTGTTCGTCGAGCTCGTAGAGCGCCACGGCCGCGTCCGTGTACGCGACCCGCACCCCCGGCGCCTGGACCATGGCGGCCAGGGTGGCGAGGTGCTCGGGCGCCGCCAGGTCGTCGTCGTCCAGGAAGGCCACGAAGTCGCCGGTGGCCGCGGCGATGCCGGCCTCGGCCGCGCCCGCCCGGCCGCGGTTCTGCTCCAGGTCGATCCGCACGACCGGCACGGGATAGTCCGCGGGGATGGTCGGCGGATCGCCGCCGTCGTTGACCAGGACCACCTCGGCGCGCCGGTACTGCCCCTCGGCCAGGCTCGCCAGGGCCTCGGCGAGGAGGTCCGGACGGTTGCGGGTGCGGACGATCACCGAGACCTTCGGCCCCTCCCGGATCTCGGAGGCCTGCGGGAACCCGCCGAGGTGGCGGATGAGCTGCGCCGGGCTGCGCGTGGTGAAGTCCTCGACGCGCAGGCGGCGGTAGCCCTCGGCGAGCTTCACCTCGGGACCCAGGCTCAGGGTGCGGAACCGGCGCAGGCCGAGCGCCGCGTTCAGGTACGGGTGCCGCTCCTCCTGGCTGCCGTAGGCTGCCATGGCCGCCTCCAGCACCCCCTCTTCGGCCGTGACGTCCACCAGCAGGTCGGGATGGCCGGGGTGGTTGACCTCGTAGAGCAGGATGCGGAGGCCGCGCAGCGTCTGGGACAGGTCGTCCCGCTCCCCTTCGCGGACCGGCATGAGCAGCCGGTGGACCGCGGCGAACGCGGCCTGGTGGTCGCGGGTCACCTCGAGCGGATGCGGGACGAGGAGGAGGTCCGGGCGCTGCGCCAGGAGCGCCTCGCGCAGGCCCTGCTCCGCCTCCCGGAGATGCCGGTCGAGCGCGCCGTCCGGGATGCCGAGGCTGTCGCACCCCTGGCCCCCGAGCGCATGCACGGCCTGCTCGGCCTCCTGCCGGCGGCGCTCGCGGTAGGCGTCGCGGTCCGCGATCTCCTCCACTCCCCCACTGCCGTCGGTCAGGAAGAGCACGCGCACCGCGGCTTCTCCCCCGCCGATACTGGCAAGCTGGGCGGCGAGGCCGCCGCAGCCGAGCACCTCGTCGTCCTGGTGCGGGGCCACGATCAGGACGCGCCCGGCGCGCACCCGCTCGGTCCAGCCGGGGGGGCTCAGGTTCTCGTTCACTGGATGTATCCCAGGCTGCGCAGGCGCCGCTCGGTCTCGGGATCGGCGGCCCGGCGCTTCACGGTCCTCGCCGGCGGCCGCCAGAGGGTCAGCCCCGGCGGGGACACGGACGTGACCTTGCCGGGGTCTCCCTCGATGCGGAAGCCCTTGGCAATGGGCTCGGCGGTCAGGTCGAAAGTGAGGCGGTTTCCGGACATCTCGACGCGGTCGGCGTCTCCGAGGAAGTAGGGGACCCAGCGCTGCGGCGCCCGTTGGAACGTGATCGTACCACTGAGGCCCATGCCGGGGACGGCCCCCTCGGCCAGCACCCAGAGCCCCGGCAGGAAGTCCTTCAGGTTGCGGTGGATCACCGGCGCGAGCTCAGCGGCCATCTTCTCATCCCCGGGGAGGAGGTTCCGGCGCTCCTCCGGATCGCGCGCCAGGTCGTACAGCTCCTGCCGGCGGAAGCGCGCCTGGTCGATCCCGAAGAGGTGCGCCTCCACGGTTCCCGCGGGCTCGACCGGCTCGTTCCGGTTGTAGAGGATCAGCTTCCGGCCGTCGAGCACCGCGGCGGCGCGCAGCGGTCCGCTCGCCAGGTGCTGGGCGAAGGCCGGGCGGCGCGGCAGGCTCCCCTCGCCGGTCAGGGCGGGCAGGAGGCTCACCCCGTCCCACTCGGGATCGGGCTCCATGCCCACGGCCGCGGCCAACGTAGGCACGAGGTCCACGAGCCGGACCGTCCCCTCGAGCCGCGTGCCCGGCCGGATGTGGCCGTCCCAGCGCAGGATCAGCGGCACATGGATCTGCTCCTCGTACAGGGTCTGGCCGTGCTTCCAGCCGCCGTGGTCGAACAGCTCCTCCCCATGATCGGCGGTCAGCACGATCAGGGTGTTGGCCAGCACCTTCGGATCGAGCGCCGCGAGCAACTCGCCGATGTGGCGGTCGACGTAGCTCACCTCGGAGTCGTAGAGCGCCCGGATGTACGGCACGTCGCGGGCCGGGTCGGGGAGCTGGAGCTCACCCGTGTAGATGCCGTGGATCCAGCCGCCGTCCACCGGGCCGGTGTAGCCGGGCATGAAGGGCGAGCGCCCGCCGGTGCGGTCCATGTCCGGGTTCGAGTAGGGGTCGTGCGGGTCGATGTAGTGGACGTAGGCGAAGAACGGCCGGTCCTGGCTCGCCTTGAGCCAGGGGACGGCATGGGCGTTCAGGGTATCGGCGTGCTTCAGCATCCATTGAATGTCGGCCGGCGGAGCGAACCAGGTGCGGAAGCCGCGGTCGAAGCCGGCGCCGGTGTGGAGGGTCGGGTTCGCGACGAAGCCGGCAGTCTGGTAGCCGAGCCGTGCCATGAGCTCGGCCAGGGGCTCGACCTCGGTTGGAATGCCGAAGGAGGCGCGGTCGGCGCTCAGCAGCTCGCCGGGGTAGCGCCCGGTCAGGAAGGAGACCACGGACGGCAGCGTCCAGGGCGCCTGGCTGTAGGCCTCCTCGACCACGGCGCCGGTCCTGGCCAGCCGGCGGTCGATCTCGGGCGTGGTGTTGCGCCGGCAGCCGTAGGAGGTCACGTGATCGCGGCGCAGGGTGTCCACCAGGATGAAGAGGATGTTGGGGCGCTCGGGCTCGCGCGGCGGTGCCGAGACGGAGACCGGTCCCCAGGCAATCTGTCTCGCGTGCGAATCGGCGGTGATCTCCAGGGTGATCTCGCGGCCGGCGTAGCGGGAGAGGTCGGCGCGCAGGTCGAGCCAGCGGGAGCCGTCGCTGCGGCCGGCGTCGAGCACCTCCCGCGTCCTGCCGTCCCGGGCCTCGATGTGGATCTCTCCGGAGGCCGCGACCCCGGCGTGGACCTCCGCCCCCTCGGGCACCACGCCGCGCCAGCGCCAGGTCCCCGGGCGCGTGAGCACCACCGGCCGCCGCTCGTGATCGATCTCCACGTCCCCCACCCCGGGCTTCGACGGGAAGGAGAGGCCTTCGGGAGTCTCCGAAGTCACGGCAAAGGCGCCGGTGCCCACGGCCGGACGCAGGAAGAAGCCTTCCGGCTCCCGGGCGCAGCCGCAGGCCAGAACAAGAAGAAGCGCTCCGAGCACCTTCCGGAATGTAGGGGAGGGGTTTACCCCCTCCCGGGCGGGGGCAAGCCCCGCCCCTACATAGGAGCCTTCAGACCAGGTCATGGTCGCCCATGGAATAGGTGAAGCCGGCCGCGAGCGGCGAGGGATCGGGTCCGCCCGTCCGGCCGCGGCAGCCGACGAACCGGCGCTCCCCCTCGGGCGCCAGGTCGAGCCCGGGATTCGACCAGAACTTCCAGGAGCGGAGCCCGGACGCCCGCAGGTCGGCGGCCACGGCGAGCATGTCCTCCTGCGTCGGCAGCCAGAGCTCCGCGGCCCAGGCCTCGTCGCCGACGAAGGCGAACACCGCGAACCCCTCCGTCAGCTTGTAGAAGCGGTAGTAGCGCCGGGGCCGGGCCCAGTAGCGCCACCGCAGGAAGTCGTCCGTCCGCCGCACGCCGAGGACACCCCGGAGGGCACAGCGCTCCCAGATTCTCCCCGCCCACTCGCCGCCCGAGTCGCTCGACTCGATCCGGACCGGCTCCGTCTCCGGGATCGGGCCGGAGAGCACCTCGATCTCGGTCAGGGGGTGATAGCCGAAGACCCGCTGGCCGAGCTTGAAGTGGCGCTCGCTCGGGAAGCCGAAGATCCAGGGAGCGTCCTGCTCCCGCGGCAGGTCGTGGAGCAGCGCCCGGCCGAGGTCCACCAGGGCTGGACGCAGGCCGCCGCGCCGGGTGGTGCCGGCGAAGTCCACGAGCTGCCAGATCCCGGCGTCTCCCCCCTGCCAGCGGGCGGGCAGGCAGAGCGCGCCCGCATGGGCCACGACCTCGCCGTCCTGGACCGCCACGAAGCTGCGCGCCTCCCCCGGCAGATGGCGGTACTTCCACTCCCATTCGTCCGGCTCCAGCGTGTGTCCGAAGCGGTCCGCGAAAAGCGCGGAGAGGGAAGGCAGGTCCTCGGGCTGAGTGGGTCTGATCTCCATGGCAGCTCCCCTCCGTGGAGAGGGAGGGGGGGCGGCTCCAGTGTCCACGGTCCTTGGCTCCTGGGGCCTTCGCCGGAGCAGGGCGGCGAGCCCGGCCAGGCCCAGCAGCGTCAGCCAGGCACCCGGCACCAGCCCCGCCGGCCGGTAGCGCAGCTCCAGGCTGCCGGCGCCGGGCCCCAGCTCGACTCCCAGCAGGGCGCCATCCACGGCGACGACCGGCACCGGCTTGCCGCCGGCCAGGGCGCTCCAGCCGCGGTCCCAGGTTTCGGCCACGACGAGCGTCGAGCGGCGGGGGGTCCACCAGGAGATCTTCCAGAAGCCGGGACGGGTCATCCCTTCGTCTACGAGCACGGCCCCGCCCCTCGTCCAACGCACCAGCGGCAGCGCGCCCGGCCGCTCATACACGCGGGCGTCCGCCCCTCGGTACGCCAGCCGCAATCCCGCCATCTCCTCCCCTGGACCGGCCACCACCCAGCGGACGCCGAGCCGGTCGAGCCAGGGATCGTCCCACCGCCGGATCGGCTCGAAGAAGACCGGGTCCCCCGGCGCGAACGAGCGGTAGATCGCCTCGTAGCGCTCCAGCTTGACCGGATCGTCCCCCCGCGCATCGGAGAGGCCGTAGACCATCGCGGCGTTCGGCCGGAGCGCCTGCCCGACCCCTGCCACCCGCCCCTCCTGCGCCTGCAGAAAGCGGACGGCGCCGGTCTCCGGATAAAGCCGGTCGAGAGGGATCGCCCGCAGGATGCCGCCATGGGCGAGCAGCAGGTCGATCAAAGCCACCGCCGGCAGGACCGGCCACCAGGCCCAGCGCCGCTCCCGGGACCATTGGAGGGAAAGAGTGAGGATCAGGGCCACCGCGGCCACCCCCCCGATCCAGCGGAGCTGTTGACCGGGGACCGTAAGCCACGCCGCTCCGAGCAGCACGAGCACCAGGGCCGCTCCGGCCGCGATCCCCCGCCCCTTCCCCTCCAGCCAGCGGTCGCATCCGGCCCCGGCAAGCAGGGCCAGGCCCAGCTCGATCCCGAAGATCAGCCGGTGCTGCGCGGCGCGGCCGAGCACCGGAAGAGCCCCGAGGACGTCCCGCAAGCCCGGCATGTGGTAGGCCGCGAGAAAGGAAAAGGCCAGCACGGCGGCCACGGCGAGCCAGCGGCGGTCCCCTCGCACCCGGGCCAGCCCGGCCGCGGCCAGCGGCAGGGCGAGGGCTCCGGCATACACCGCCGTCGCCGAATAGTTGAACGGCCCCGACCAGGTCCCCTCCGCCGGATGGCCATAGAGCTGAGGCAGCACCAGCCGGAGCGGCTGCCGGAGGAGAAGCCCCAACGGCGGATGGCCGCCGCTCCCCTCGGCCGCCCACTTGCTCGTCTCCGGCAGGAGCAGCACCAACGGCAGGATCTGAACCGCCGCGATCAGCGCCGCGCCGATCCATCCTGCCGCGAACCGGAGCCACGCCGAGCCCGAAGCGCCGCGGATCAAGAGATAGAGGATGGCCAGCAGAGCGGTGTGAGCGCAGGTTTCCGGGTGGCCTCCGAGGAGCTGAAGACCGGCGGTCAGGGCGAGAAGGGGAACATCCTTCCTCTCCACAGCCCACAGCACCCATGGCACCAGCGCCAGGGCATTCCCCATCGGGAACAGCAGAAAGCTCACCATCATCCCCGACAGCGAAAACGTCAACGCCGTGAGCAGCGCCGCCGGCCGGGACAGCCCCAGCTCGCGCCCGAGAACCCAGGCGCCGCAGCCGGCGATCATCAGGCGCAGCCAGGGGAGCAGCACGAAACCGAGCTGGAGCGGCAGGGCCGCGAAGAGCAGGTGCAGGGGGAAGAGCGGCGCGGACTGGCCGTTGCTCCAGAACGGCGCGCCCGAGAACTGGTGCGGATTCCAGAGCGGCAGCCGGCCGGCGCGCAGCTCGCGGCGGGCGAACATCTGCCAGGGCTGGATCTGGAACGTCACGTCGCGGAGCACCGGGTTGCCCTCGGCCGGATCGCCCGTGCCCTCCCAGGGAGGGACCGCCGCGAGCGTCGCGGCCGGGCTGGCAATGCCGTCCGGAATCGCGAGAGCCGGGGCCAGCAGGGCCATGCCCGCGATCGCCATCGCCCCCCACGCCAGCCCCACCTCCTTGCGCAGGAGCAGGAGCCCCGCCACTCCAAGCACGGCCAGGAGCGGCAGCGCGGGGTTCACCTCCCCCCCGAGCGGCCCGAATGGCGGAACCGCATCCGGACCACGTCGCGGAGCATGGAGAGCGACGAGCGGATCGGATCGACCCGGGAATCCGGCGAATCCACCCAGACGACCCCCACCTCGACCACCTTGTAGCCGTGCCGCCGAGCCAGCCAGACCAGCTCCACGTCATAGGCGAAGCCGTCGATCGTCAGCTCGGCCCCGATCTCGCGCGCGGCATTCCCCTCCAGGAGCTTGAAGCCGCACTGCGTGTCGTTGAGGCCGTGCACCCCGGCGAGCCGGATGATCCGGTTGAAGGTCTTGCCCATCAGCTCGCGGTAGAACGGCTGATGCCGGCGGACGTCGGCCCCGGCCACGGCGCGGCTCCCGAGCACGACCGGCGCCTCGGGCAGCCAGCGCTGCAGCTTCTCCAGCTCCTCGATGGGTGTCGAGGCGTCGGCGTCCGAGAGCAGCACCTCGGCGCCGCGCGTGGCGGCCACCCCGGTCCTGATCGCCGCCCCCTTGCCGCGGTTGCGCTCGTGCCGGATCACCCGCACTCCGCGGCCGGCGAAACCCTCGGCCACCTCCACGGTGCGGTCGCGGCTGCCGTCGTCCACCACCAGCACCTCGTAGGAAAGACCGCGCCGCGAGAGATAATCCACCGCCCGCTCGAGCGTCGAGCCGAGCCGCTCCGCCTCGTTGTAGGCGGGGATGACCACCGAGATGTCGCACCGCATCGGCGGGATTGTATGCTGACTTCGTGACCGGCCTTCTCGTCCTCAAAGCGCTCGGCGACGACAGCGCGGAATCGCCTGAATTCCAATACCTGCTCTCGCTCTGCCTGCTCCACGCCCGCCAGGCCTTCGGCAGCGCCGAGCTGGCCGTCGGGGCTCCGCCCGAGGGCGAGTTCGGCGCCGTGCTCCTCCTCTCCGGAGCCAACGTCCTCCTCACCCGCCGCACCCTGGAGGTCATGAGGGACCGCCTGCGCGCCGGAGCCGCCGAGGTCCGCCCCTACCGCCTCGCGGACACCGGCCTCGCCGGCCGTTTCCCCGTCTACACCCTGCGCGGCTACGAGCGGCTGGAGAGCGTCTTCCTGGAGGAAGGACCCGGGAACATCCCTCTTCCCCCGCCTTCGGTCGCCCTGCTCACCTGGGACGAATACCGGCAGCGCTCTCAGGCAAGCCCCGTCTTCGCGGGGCTCTGCCACGAGTTCATCGACTATTACGGCGAGGTGAGGGATGACGTGCTGCCCTTCCTCCCCGAGGGAGCCCGCGAGATCCTCGAAGTGGGCTGCGGCCGGGGAGTGACCGGCCGCCTGATCCAGGAGCGTCTCGGCTGCCGGGTGACTGGAGTCGAGCTCAATCCCGTCGTAGCCCGGGAAGCCGCCCGGCACCTCCACCGCGTGCTCCAGGGAGACGTCCAGACCCTCGACCTCGAAGGCCGCTACGACGCCGTGATCGCCCTCGAGCTGGTCGAGCACCTGGTGGACAGCGAGAGCTTCCTGGCGCGGGTGCGCGGCCTGCTAGCCCCTGGAGGCCGGGCGATCTTTTCGATCCCCAATGTCGGCCACTGGTCGATCGTGGAAGACCTCCTGGCCGGCCGCTGGGACTATCTCCCCATCGGCCTCCTCTGCTACACCCACTACCGCTTCTTCACCCGCCGCAGCCTGGGAGACTGGCTCCGGCGCTCGGGGATCGAAAGGTTCGAGCTCATCCCGCAGAAGACCGAGCTGCCGGAGCGCTTCGCCGGGCTCGGCGCTTTCGAGGTCGACGCCGAGAGCCTGGCGACCAAGGGGTTCTACGTGATCGTGTACTCCTAAGACAGTTGTTCCCGTCCTTTTCGTCCCTTGAGTCCTTTGCGTCCTTTAAGTCCTTTCAAGTCTCCCGGAAGATCGTGTCGTGCGGCGCCGACCGCTCCTCGTCCGGCCGGCCGTTCGAGTAGTAGTAGAACGAGACCGACTTGCGCGTCCGCCCCTCGGGACAGGCGAGCGGATTCGGATGCCCGTGGTAGGAGAAATCCGTGGTGCTGAAGACCACCGTCCGGTTGAAGACCGGCAGCACCTTCTGCTCGCAGCGGGACACGTCCCGGTTCCACAGCTCCAGATGGCCGCCGTACTCCTCCTTCCAGTCCTGGTTCAGGTAGACCAGCAGGTTCAGCCGCCGGTCCAGCTTGAGCAGCGGGTGCCAGTTGAAGTCCACGTGCACCTTGAGGAAGCCGCCGGGCTCGATCTGGTGCGGCCCGGCGCCGCCGTAGTAAGGGTCCGAGATCAGACCCTCGATGCCGGTGAGCCTCTCCAGGAACTGGAGCAGCGGCGCCGAGTTCATCTCGTAGAGGAAGAGCTGGATGCGGGGCCGCAGGGGGTTCTCGTGCCAGTAGCCGAGCTTCTTCTCGGTCGGATTGTCGAACTTGCGCCAGGCGATCTCCTCCGGCCGCGGGAAGTCGTCCAGCACCTCCTCCAGGATCTCGTTCGGGAAGAGGTTGTCCAGGACGATATGGGGGAAGGGCCGCGCGTTGACGTACTGCTCGCGCAGCGCGGCCGGATCGGCGTTCAGTCGGAACCTCATCGTTCGCTCTCCTTCTCCAAAGCCTTGGCGCGCGCCCAGCGCACGCCCTCGTCCAGCCGTGGGGCGACCTCCTCGGCCCGGAAGCGGCGACTCGCCCGCCAGCCGAGGCGCCGCGCCCGTCTCCACTCCCCCGCATTCGAAAGCAGCTCCTCCGCGGCCTCGGCGAAGGCCTGCGCGTCTCCGGGCGGCACCAGCCGTACGGCCCCGTCGCCGATGTGGACCGTCGAGGAGATGCGCGAGGCCACGGCCGGAACCCGGGACGCCATGGCCTCCAGCAGCGGCAGACCGAAGCCCTCCTCCTCCCGCGAAGGGAAGAGCAGCAGGTCGCACTCCCGCAGCTCCCGCGCGATCTCCGCGGGCGCCACGCCGGTCAGGAAGCGATCGGGATCGAGCAGCCGCCGCTCCTCGTCGGTCAGCTCCATGACCGAGATCCGCAGCACGCGGCAAGCGTATCCCCGTTCGCGGAGGCGGCGCACGGCCTCCAGCGCCGTGGGCACCCCTTTGACCTCGGCGCCGAAGATGCCCGGCACCGCGATCCAGGGCTCCCGCCGCGGACGGAGACGGAAGGCGGGTCGGAACAGCGGATCGAGCGGCGGCGGGACGACAAAAGCCTCGCGGCCGAACCGGTCCCGGACCAGCCCGGCCAGATGCGGCGAAACCGTCAAGGTGGGCAGCGGCAGCGAGTAGGCCGCCTCGATCCGGGGCAGGGCCGGCGCGAGATGGACGAGCCCGCCCTCGTAACCCTGGCAGAAGTGGGCCAGCGGACCCAGGGCGAGCTGCCGAGCCCGCTCGATCGTCGTCCAGTAGGTGGCGATCACCAGGTCCTGCGAGCGGATGCGGGGCGGCGTCATCGCCTCGAGGCCGATGTTCACGTAGGCGGCGTCGATGCGGATCCAGTCCGGCTTCGCGCCCTCGGCCAGGATGGTCAGCTCGTGCCCCATCTCCTGGAGCAGGCGGGCGTGCTGGAAGATGACCTTGTTGCCGCCGTTGAGCTCCGGGTACGGCAGGACGTAGGTGATGCGCACGTCAGAGCCTTCCCCGGACGAGCTCGCGCCCCTCTCGGTCGGTCACCTGCACGGTCCACGTCCCCTCCAGCCGGCCGGCGATCTCCTCGGGCAGCATCCAGAGCCCCGGCGCGGCGATGCGCTCGGCAGCCGCCGGGAACCCCTCCGGATTGGGCGAGACCTCCACCCAGGAACCGGCTTCGACGGGGATTTCTTTCAGCATCGGAAGCTCCGGAGCCCGGCGCTCGGGCAGGCGCTCCAGGAGCCAGGTGAACCCGGCGCCGTAGTGGAGGCGCCGGAAGCGGCGGGCCGACTCCTCGAACCACTGACGCGAACGGGGCTCCTTCGCCGCGCTCCGGTTGAAGAGGTGGACCGCCTCGGCGCCGGGCACATACTCCGAGCGCAGGCCGAGCCGCCGCGCCCGGAGCAGCCAGTCGGTCTCCTCGAAGAACAGCCGGAACCCCTCGTCGAACGGCCCCACGCGCTCCCAGGCGTCGCGGCGGATGGCCAGGAGGCTGCCGGAGAGCGACCAGCTCGCGATCGGCGCGCGCGCCTCCCAATGCCGACGGGCATGGACCCGCCACCGGCGCCGGC
This sequence comes from Thermoanaerobaculia bacterium, assembly GCA_045807605.1. Classification (GTDB taxonomy): domain Bacteria; phylum Acidobacteriota; class Thermoanaerobaculia; order Multivoradales; family UBA5704; genus DATMER01. Next base: position 14,857 of record JBJMGZ010000075.1, read on the forward strand.
CGCGGAGCAGCTCCTCCAGCCGGCCCCGCTCCTCGGCCGGAGGGAGGAGCATCCGCCGGCCGCGGTCCCAGTAAAACGCCGGCCCGGCCACGGCCGCGCCGGATTCGAGCCGGTCCAGGAGAGCGGGGATGCAGCCGGGGAGGACGAGCACGTCCGGGTTCATCAGCACGAGCGCATTGGCCGTGGAGCGGGCGACGCCCAGGTTCACGCCGCCGGCATAGCCGAGGTTCGTGCCGGGATCGATCCGCTGCACGGGGAGGCTTTCGAGCAGGGCACGGCCCGCGAAGTCGCTGCCGTTGTCCACCAGCAGCCACTCGGCGTCGATGCCCTGGAGGCTGGCGCGCAGGGCCTCGACCGCCTCCGCCGCGAGCTCAGGCGTGTGGTAGTGGACCAGGATCAGCGCCAAGCGCATGGCCGGTTCTCAACGCTCTCTACATGACGCGGATACATGATAGACTGTGCCCATGCCTGTTCCGTCCAACATCTCGGTCGTTACCGAACGAGGCCAGGTCTCCATTCCTTCCCACCTGCGCCGGGAGCTCGGCCTGGACAAAGGCAGGCGTCTTCTGTGGGAAAAGGTCGGCGACCGGGAGATTCGAATCGTCGTCCTGCCCGCGGCGGAACCTCGGGGCGCCGTCGCCATGCTGGGCTTCGCCCGGCGTTTCCGTGCGACGCGCACGACCCGCGACTGGATGAGAGAGCTTCGCGAAGGCGAGCGTTGATGGCCTGGGTCGTCGATACCTGCATGCTCATCGACGTGCTCGAGGATGACCCGGATCATGGGCGTTCCTCGGCGTTTACACTCGATGCGCATGCGGAGGAAGGTCTGCTCGTCTGCCCGATCACCTACGCCGAGCTCGCGCCCGCCTTTCAGGGGGATCGCTCGCTCCAGGACGAGTTTCTGGCCGGAATCGGCGTGGATGCCCGGCAGGATTGGCTCTGGGAAGACACGCTGCGGTCCCATGACTCCTGGCACAGCTTTGTCCAAAGGAAGCGGTCGGGCCTGCTCCCGAAGAGACCGCTGGCGGACATCCTGATCGGTGCCTTTGCGACCCGTCATCAGGGGTTGATCACTCGGAATCCGGATGACTTCGGCCCTGTTTTTCCGAGCCTCACCTTGCGCGCGCCTCTCCGGGAGTGACCGTCCGCGGATTCCGCTCGACACGTGTCACGACGGGCGGGCGAGCGCGAACGTGCAGCCGCGGCAGATGAAGTCTTTGGGCGCCTCCTCGAGGCCGTAGATCCAGCGCCGCATGAGGGCGAGCCTGGGGCCGGTCAGCACCTCGTGGACGCTCTCGTGGTTCAGGTCCCCGACGACGTACTTCTCGTCGTAGTCCTCGCAGCAGAGGAGGCACTGGCCGCGGGGGGTGATGTGGATGTGCTGGAGCGGCCGCGAGCCGACGTTGTCGCACCCGCACAGGCGCTGGTTGGGGATCGCCGGACGGTGGCCGATCTGGACGTGGCCCGTGCGGTCCATGACCTCGAAGTACTTCACCTCGAAGCGGCTGCCCGCGAAGCGCCGCGAGATCTCGTCGAAATCCCGCCGGTGATTGTCGTCGCCGGTGCCGAGCACCACCATGTCCATCTTCTCCGCGACCGCCCGTTCCCTGGCGTAGTCGAGGTTCTTGAGGACGAGACCGAGGTGGTCGCCGCCGCGCTCCTTCGTGTAGCGCTCCCGGTCGAGCGTCGACAGGTTGATCGAAAGGAAGCGCAGCCCGCCCATCTCCACGAGCTGATCGACCCGCGAGGGGGTCAGGCCGGTGCCGTTCGTAAGCACCGCGGGGCGGAGGCCGGCGGCCTTGATGGCCCGCACCTGCTCCACGAACCGCTTGTCCGCCGTGGGCTCGTTGTAGTTGATCATGAACACGGCTTCGATCGTGTCCCGCCAGACCGACAGCTCGCCCAGGATGCGCTCGTAGAGGTCCATGGGCATGAAATGGTCCGCGCGCGGCGCGACCGAGACCGGGCAGAAGTAGCAGGCCTGGTTGCAGACCGTGTGCGCTTCGAGCGACACGTACTTGAGCAGGAACTGGCGCTCGGGCTCCGAGTCGGCCGGCACCAGCCAGCCGGCGTCGGCAAGGGGGATCAGTCGGACGCGCTCGGTGGAGATCCCCGGGGCGCCGGCCATCAGGGCGCGCAGCTCGGCATAGCCGGGCTCGCCCTCCGCGATCGTGCGGTCGGTCAGGGGGTTGTAGATCCGGTCCGGACCCACATGCAGGAACGGGTTCACCTGGAGCTCCGTGGCGCTCCAGGGACGGGGGGCCGTATTGGCGGCATTGAGGATCGTCAGGCTTTCACTCTTCATCGGGAGCTCGCAACTACCCTTTGTACGGACGAGCCGCTCCGGGCGTCGAGATCCCAGGCGTGGTCGGCCCGGATCAGGCCGAAGGCGTACGTGGGGCTGTGCACCGTGAACGCGCGCGGGATGCGGCGCTGGTCGTAGATGTGCAGCCCCTCGCCGTCCAGCAGGAAAATATATACCGTGAACTCCCCCTTGACCAAAGGCAGCTCGGGAATCCGCAGCCGGGCGGCATAGCGCCGCTCCCCCGTCCAGGCCGGCAGGCCGTCCAGGTGGGTGGCGAAGGAGCAGACCTCCACCTCGTCCGAACGGTTGATCCCCACCCCCAGGTGGAAGGGCACGCCGGCGTCCTCGGCCTCCCACTCGATCTCCAGCTCCCAGGGCTGGCCGCTGGTGTACATCGGCTCCTGCTCGTTCAGCCGGAACGACGTGATGCGGGCGGGCCGGAAGGTATTCTCGACTGCGCGCTCCGGCTCCGCCTCGTGAGCGGCGACGCTCTTGGCGACCAGGAAGTTCTCGTACTCCCGGATCACCTCCGACACCGGGCCGAGCGCCTGCGCCCGGCCGCCCCTGAGCCAGAGCGCCCGCTGGCAGAAGGAGGACACGTAGTACATGGCATGGGAGCAGAAGAGGAGCGTGCCGCCGCCGTCGACGAAGAGGAGCAGGCGGTCCATGCACTTCTT
>JBJMGZ010000076.1:0-11182 GCA_045807605.1 Thermoanaerobaculia bacterium
ACCCGCCAGGTGCGCGCGGCGACGCGGGCGCGGACCCGTTCGCGGTCCCAGCCGCGGCTCAGGGCGGCGTCGATCCCGGCCGCGAGCGAGTCGACCGTCCGCTCGACCACGATTCCGACCTCGGGGGAGTCCAGCAGCTCGGGGACGTTCCCCACCGGCGTGCCGACCACCGGCGTGCCGCAGGCGAGCGCCTCCAGCACCACGTTCGGGCACCCCTCGTGGGCGCTGGCCAGCACGGAGAGATCGGCGGCGCCGTACCAGGCGGCCAGTTCCTCCCTCTTGCGGGGGCCGGCGAAGACCACCCGGTCCGCGATCCTCAGCCGGGCCGCGAGCTGGCGCAGCTCCCCCTTCATCGCCCCCTCGGCGCCGTCGCCGCCGACGATGGCGAAGCGCAGCGTCGGCCAGCGTTTCCCCAGCTTCGCCATCGCCTCCATCACCAGGTGGAACCCCTTGCGCTCCGAGAGCGTCCCCACCGAGACGAGCAGCGGTCCGTACTTGGGGAGCCCCAGGGCGCGGCGCGCCTCGGTGCGGTCGACCGGCCGGAAGATCTCGGGATCGATCCCGTTCTCGATCACCCGCACCTTCTTCGCCGCAATGCCCAGGGCGACCGCGTCGGCTTTCAGCGACTCCGAGACGGCGATCACCCGCGCCGCCCGGCGCAGGGCGAAGCGGAGCTGCGGCCGGCGCAGGCGGAAGCGCACGAGGAGCGGGAGCATGCCGCGCAGCGTGATCAGCACCGGCACCCGGAAGACCCGGCCGTGCAGCACGGCCGCCAGCCCCTCGGGATAGATGAAGTGGGCGTCGATCGCTTCGAATGGAAAGGTTTTCCGCAGACGCGAGAGCGTGCGGAGCGTGCCCAGGAAGAGGAACACGCCGTCCAGGCACTTGAGGATGCCGGGGATGGAGAGATAACGCGGATGGAGGACCTGCACTCCGTCCTGAACCTCTTCGCGCGGGACCGCCGGACGGAAGCCGGGGCGCAGCCCGGACACGAACGGGAACCACGGCGTGGGCGCCACCACCCGGACCTCGGCCTCAGACAGCAGGCCGCGCATCCGCTCGCGCACGAAGACGCCGTGGTGCGGCTGGGCCGCGTTTGGAAAGACGGTGCTGAAGACCAGGAGCTTGAAACCGGTTTTTCTGGATGTAGGGGAGGGGTTTACCCCCTCCCGGGCGGGGGCAAGCCCCGCCCCTACACTCAGAGTGTGCCAAGGGCGCTCAGAGACTGGCGGCAAGGGGCACCTCCAGATCCGCGGGCCGCATCACGTCCCGCCCCCAGACCTCCAGCATCAGCAGCGTCCAGATCGCCCAGCCGGCGTCGAGCCGGCCGGAGCCGTGATCGTCGAGCAGACCCGCGACCGCCCTGCGATCGAACAGCTCGCCGGAGAGCGACCGCGGATCGAGCAGCAGGTCGCGGGACATGCCGCGCAGGTCCTCCCGCAGCCAGCGCGAGATGGGCGGCGCGAAGCCGCGCTTCGGGCGGGACAGGATCTCCCTGGGGAGCCGCCGCTCGGAAACGCGGCGCAGCAGCACCTTCGTCTCCGATGAGATACCGTCGTGCATCTTGAGCCGCGAGGGAACGCGCGCCGCCATCTCGACGATGCGGTGGTCGAGCAGCGGGCAGCGCACCTCCAGAGCGTGAGCCATGCTCATCCGGTCCACCTTGACCAGTCCGTCGTCCGCGAGCCAGGTCTTGAGGTCGAGGTAGAGCGCCCGCGCCAGGGGGTCCTGGGGAGCGCGCGCGAGATGCGGCTCCAGGGCCACGAACGGATCGAATTTCCGCCCGTCGCTGATACCGCGCAGCCGCTCTTGCAGACGCGGCGGGATGTGGCAGCGGTCGGCGAAGTAGGCACGGTCGCGGTCCGCGGCCACGTTGGCCAGGAACCCGCCGAGCCGCAGGGCTCGCGGCAGCCTGGCGGAGCGCGGCCAGACGCGGGAGAGCGGCAGAAGACCACGGCGGAGGCCTCCCGGCAACATCCGCCGCACCTTGTCCTCCATCAGCGCCATGCCGTAGCGGCTGCCGTAGCCCGCGAACAGCTCGTCGCCGCCGTCGCCCGAGAGGGCCACGGTGACGCGCTTGCGCGTCTCGCGCGCGACGTACCAGGTGGGCACCGCCGAGGGATCGGCGAACGGCTCGTCGAAGTGCCAGGCGATCCGTGGCAAAACGTCCTGCAGGTCCGGCCGCACCTCGGTGGAAATGTGATCCGTCCCCAGGGCCGCGGCCACGGCGGCGGCATCCTCGCGCTCGTCCGTGGCGCGGTCCGAGAAGCCGACGGTATGGGTGAGCACCGGCCGGTCCATCGCCTCGCTCATGAACGAGACGATCGTGCCCGAGTCGATGCCGCCCGAGAGGAACGCGCCGAGCGGCACGTCGCTCTCCAGCCGCGAGCGCACGGCATCGTCGAGCAGCTCCTCCAGCTCGGAAGTGAGCCGCTCCTCGTCCGGTTCCGAAACGTTTTCAAAGGACAGGTCCCAATAGCGCTCGATCCGCATCCCGCGGCTGTCGCAGACCGCCAGGTGTCCGGCCGGCAGCTTGGTCGCGCCGCGGAAGATCGTCCACGGCGTGGGCACGTAGCCGTAGGCGAGATAGAGGTCGAGCGCCTCGGGATCGATCTCCGCTCCGACGAGACCGGCGTTGCGGAGCGACTTGAGCTCCGACGCGAAGGCCAGGCGTTTGCCGTCGTCCGCGAGATAGAGAGGCTTCTTCCCCACCCGGTCGCGGGCGAGAAGCATGCGCCGCTCGCGGGAGTCGGCCACGGCGAGCGCGAACATCCCGGCCAGGCGCTCCACGCAGCCGGCGCCGAGCTCCTCGTAGAGATGGACGATCACCTCCGAATCGGAGCGCGTGGCGAAGCGGTGCCCGCGCCCCTCCAGCTCGCGGCGCAGCTCGCGGTGGTTGTAGATCTCGCCGTTGCAGACCACGGCGACCGTGCGGTCCTCGTTGAAGAGCGGCTGGTGGCCGCCGTTCACGTCGATGATGCTGAGGCGCGCGTGCGCGAGACCCAGCGGGCCGGAGACGTGGAAGCCCTCGTCGTCCGGTCCGCGGTGGCGCAGCGGACGGATCAGGCGCTCCAGGGTCTCGCGGCGGGAGCCCACCCCCGAGGACACCGTCTCGGAATAGAGGAACAATCCGGCGATGCCGCACATGGTCAGGCCCTCCCCATTCCGGTCGCCGGAGTCTTCCACCACGGCATCTCGTCGACCGCCACGGGCGCCTCGGCCGTCTGGGAGGCCACGATCTCCAGGGAGACGGTCAGCGCGATCAGGTGATAGATCACCTCGTTGTACGCGGTGTTGAGGAACAGGCTCCCCACCATGTAGGCCACGATCGAGATCTGGAGCATGCGCGCCTGGGTCTCCGCCCAGCCCGGCGGCCCGGATTCCTTCCGCAAGCGTCGGAGGCGTTCCATGCGCCAGAGCGCGGCGCCGATCGCGCCGACGAAGAGCAGCAGGGCCGGCAGGCCCGACTCGGCGAGCACCTGGAAGTAGGCGTTGTGCGCCACGCGGAAGCGGTCCGTCTCCGGCGAGTAGCGCCGGAACACGACCTCCAGGTTGTTCGGCCCGACGCCGAGGACGGGGTAGTCGAGGAACACGTACCAGGACGTCTTCCAGGCGTTGATCCGGCCCTGCGCCGAGCCGTCCTCCTCGTAGTTGTCGATCGTCGACGCCCGGTTCAGGTACTTGTCCGTGAGGGTCTCGGAGGTGAACGCGAGGAAGCCGACGAGCGCGAGCCCCATCAGGCCGGCGACTGCGAGCCGGTGCTTCGAGCGCCAGAGCAGCAGGGCGGACACCACGCAGAGCGTGAGCAGCCCGCCGCGCGAGAAGGTGAAGAAGATCGTCGGCACGCAGAGCGCCGCCATGACCGCGGCCGTGACCCGCACCCACTTGCGCTCGTCGGTGACGGCGATGCCCACCAGGAGCGGCAGCATCATGTTGAGCATCAGGGCGAAGCTGTTGTTGTCCTTCATCAGGCCGCCCGGGCCGTCGTTGTACTGGATGCCGCCGCGCAGCAGGCCGACGAGCCCGCGCTTGGCGCCGAGGAAGCCGATCGAGAACGGGATCAGGATGTAGAGCTGGCGGAAGCGCTCGCGGTCGCGCACCAGGCCGGTGGTGAGGAGGGCGATGACGATCGCCTTCCAGTAGTGGCCGTAGGCCTCCTGCGACATCTCGGGGACCACCGCCGTCATCACCGTCAGGCTGATCCACAGGCCGAGCAGGATCAGGAGCACGGTCTGGAGCTTGAGCACCAGCAGGCGCTCGCGGCCGAGCGTCACCAGGATGCCGACCAGGATGGCGATCGCCACCCACTGCGAGAGCGGCAGCCAGCGGCTCATCCCCCAGGTCATGTCCTGGGGGCGCATGTAGGCCAGCCAGGAGTAGGTCAACAGCCCGAAGAAGGGGCGGAAGACGATGACCGGCAGCGTGGCGAAGACGATCGCCAGGACCACCAGGTCACGCACTCCGGACCTTCTCCTTGGTCTCTTCCCGCGTCTCCTCGCGCGTCTGGGGCTTGCGCGCGGCGCCCGTGAGGATCTCCTCGAAGCGGTCCATGCTGGCCTGCCAGCGGTAGCAGACCGAGAGCCTCCGGCGCGCGTTCTCCGCCAGGTGGGCGCGCGCCGGCGCGTCGCCGAGCAGGCTCGCGAGGCAGTCCTCCAGCCCCGCGTCGTTCGCCGCGGCGAGCAGGTCGCGGCCGTGCCGGAAGCCGCCCTCGGAGAGACCCGCGAACACCCGGTCGGTGCAGACGACCGGCAGCTTCATGGCCATGGCCTCCAGCACCTTGTTCTGCACTCCCTGGGCGATCCGCAGCGGGGCCACGAACGCCCAGGCGCGGGCCAGGAACGGGCGCACGTCGCCGACCGCGCCGGTCACGTGCACGCCGGGCAGCTCGTCGAGGGCGCGCACCGCCGGGGCCGGCGACCGGCCCACGATCAGCAGCTCGAGGTCCGGGAAGCGCCCGCGCAGGCGCGGAAACACGCCGCGCGCGAAGTTGACCATGCCGTCGACGTTGGCGAAGTAGTCCATCTGGCCGGTGAAGACGATCGTCGGGTGCGGCGAGCGCGGCAGGTCGAACGGCCGGAAGAAGTCGAGATCGACGCCGTTGGGGACCGTGGCCGCGTTCGCCTCCGGCGCGAACGCCTCGAGCCGCCGGGTCTCGTTGCCGGTGGCGAGCACGATGCGCTCGAAGCGGTCCGCGAGCGACGCCTCGTACCGCTGCAGGCGCCGGGCCTCCAGCGCGTAGACCGGCCGCAGCGGCAGCGGCGCGAAGCGCGAGTACTGCTCCCACTTGGCCGAGTCCACGTCCACCATGTCGAGCACGGCGGGAGCGTCGAAAGGCTCCGCGTACGGAGCCATGCCCGAGCTGTAGACCACGACCAGGTCGAAGCGCTCGCTCCGCGCCAGCTCCCGCACCCGCTGCCGCAGCTCGGCCGAATCGAAGAAGGCGAGCGTCAGCGGCCGGGAGGGGTGGAGGATGCCGAGCGCGGCGCGCACCCAGGCGCCCGTGCGCCGCAGCGGGAAGACCTCGACCCGTTCGCAGAGCTCCTGCAGCGGCGCCAGGTCCGGGACCTCCGAGTCCGCCAGGGTCAGCAGGTGGATGCGGTGCCGCTTCGACAGCGCCCGGATCTGGTGGAAGGCGCGGATCTTCTCCCCCTTGTCCGGCGGGTAGGGGACCCGGTGGCAGAGGTAGAGAATGCGGAGCTTCGGGCGCGGCTCGGAGGCCGGGCGCGCCTGCGTGGGCTGCCTGTCGATGGAAGCGACGGTCATCGGGCACCTCTTCCCAGGAGAACGATCCGGGCTGTCGAGAGCAGGATCGAGATGTCCAGGAACAGCGACATGTTCTTGATGTAATAGAGGTCGTACTTGAGCTTCTCGATCGACTCCTCGAACGAGGAGGCGTAAGGCGCCTTGATCTGCGCCCAGCCGGTGAGGCCGGGGCGGACCACGAGGCGCTGTCCGTAGTAGGGGCTGGCCTCCAGGAGCTGCTGCACGAACAGGTCGCGCTCGGGGCGCGGCCCGACCAGGCTCATGTCCCCGGTCAGGACGTTCCAGAGCTGCGGCAGCTCGTCGAGGCGCGTGGCGCGAATGAGCCTGCCCACCCGGGTCACCCGCGGGTCCCCCTCCGTCGCCCAGACCGGACCGTCCTTCTCCGCGTCGGTGCGCATCGAGCGGAACTTCCAGACGCGGAACTGCTTGCGGCCGCGGCCCACGCGGTCCTGGCTGAACAGGACCGGCCCCGGCGAGTCGAGCTTGACCGCGATCGCCACGAGCGCCATGACGGGCAGCGCCAGGATGAGGCCGATCGTGGCCGCCACGATGTCGAGGAGCCGCTTCGAGAACAGCACGCCGCGCGACACCACGAAGCCGTCCGAGAAGATCAGCCACGACTTGCGCAGCCCCTCGACCATGATCTTGCCGGTGAGCTGCTCGTAGTAGCTCGACCCCTCCTGCACGCGGATGCCCGAGGTCTTGCACTCCAGCAGCGAGTCCATGCTCACCCGCCCGCGGTAGTCGAGCGCGGCGACCACGACGCGGGTGGCGCCGTGCTGGCGCGCGAGCTGGCAGGCCTGCGAGGTGGTGCCGATCACCCGCGGGTTGAGCAGGCTCACGCCCTGGAGCTTGGGATCGTCGTCGAGGAAGCCGACGACGCGGAAGCCCAGGTGCTTGCGGCTGAGCGTCTCGCGCGCGATGTCGATCGCCTTCTCGTCGGTGCCGACGATGAGCACGCGCTCGGCGAACTTGTCGCTGTTGAGCAGCCAGCGCAGGATCACGCGCCAGGCGGTCACCGCGGCGATGGCGAAGAGGAAGGCGAGGACGAAGACGCCGCGGCCGGTCAGCAGCGTGGGGAGCAGGAAGAAGACGCCCGCCAGCGCCAGCGCGCCGAGCGTGAAGGCGCGCAGCAGGCAGACCGTGAGCTGGCGCACCGTCAGGCGCTCGCCGAAGTCGTACAGGCCGTTGATGTAGAGGCTCAGCAGGCCGACGATCATGAAGACCAGGGCCTCCAGGATCACCACCGGGCGCGGCGGCGGCGAGCCCGGACCGATCCCCAGGCGCACGAACGTCGCGAACGGGACCGCCAGGTACAGGAGGGTCCCCTCCACCGCCAGGGAGATGGCGGCCGGGACCGACCAGTAGCGGCTGAAGAGGCGGATCATGAGTCCTATACCTGGCCCGCTCAGTAGTACTGCCGGTAGCTCCGCTTGGACATGCGCACGCCGTTGAGAACCAGCCCGATCGTCTTCTCCGCCCCGAGCGTCGCGAGCGTCTTCTCGATGGCGCGGCGCGGCGTCTTGCCGGCGCGCACCACGACCACGGCGCCGTCCGAGCGCGCGGCGAGCGCGCGGGCGCTCGCCAGGTACGCCATCGGCGGCGAGTCGATGACCACGATCTCGTAGGCCGAGCGCGCCTCGGTCAGCACCTCGGACATCCGCCGCCCGGAGATCAGGTCGCCGGCCACGTCGGACGAGCCCGAGAGGAGGAGCGAGAGGCTGGTGTTCGCGACCGGCACCGTCACCTCGGAGAGTGCGGCCTCCCTCTCCAGCACCTGGCGCAGGCCGCGGCCGGTGTCCCGCTCGCCGTGCAGGTAGGAATGGAGCTTCGGCCGCCAGAGGTCGGCTTCGATCAGCAGCACCCGCCGCTCCTCGCCGCGGGTCAGGGTCAGCGCCAAGTTGAGGCTGGTGAGCGTCTTGCCGGCGCCCTCCTCCGGGCTGGTGACGGTGAGGACGTAGCCCCACGTGCCGATCGGGTTGAGCCGCTCCTCGATCTGCACGGCGAGCGTCCGGTACTGCTCCGCGGCGAACGACGGCGGATCGAGGTGCAGGAACAGAGGGGCGTCCTCCTTGAGCCGGACGGCGGGCCTCGCCGCCATGGGCATCTTCTCCACGTTGTCGAGGCGCGGCGAACGATCGCTGCGCAGCGGCAGATCCATGTCAGCTCCTCCTGAAACGGCCATAGGAGGCGGCCCGGAAGATCTCTCCCGAATCGCCCGATTGCGGTGACATCTGGGGGATGGTCGCGAGCACCTGCACCCCGGGGAACGCGCCCTGGAGCGCGTCGCCCTCGACGAACGTGGAATCCGTCTGGTCGCGCAGGAAGGCGCAGACCAGGCCGATCAGCCCGCCGCCGGCCAGCCCGATCGCCAGCAGCAGGAGCCGGTTCGGCCAGTACGGGTCGATGGGCGGGATCGCCTTCTCCAGGATCGTGAACTGCTCGCTCTGCCGGCTCTTCTCCAGGTTTTCGGCGAGCTTGGCGTCGATGCGCTTGGCGAGCAGGCTCTCGTAGGACTTCTGGATGTTGTCGTAGTCGCGGGTCAGCGACAGGAGCTGCTGCTCGACGCGCGGCACGTTCTCCAGCCGCACCTGGGTGCTGCCGATGTCGGCCAGGATGCGGGCGCGCTCCGCCTGCAGGTTGCGGATCTCCATGTCCACGGCCTCGACCTGGGCGCGCAGCGCCGGATCGATACGCGGCGTGTAGGTCTGCGGCAGGGGCGGCGCTTCGCTGACCTCGATCTGCTGGCCGCTCTCGATCTTGCGAACCTGCTCGATCTCGGCCGGGTGGCGGACGACGTCCGGGTGCCTGTCGGTGTAGCGGGAGCGCAGCTCCGCGAGCTGGGCCTGGAGCTGCTCCAGGCGGGTCGGACCCTTGGGGACCGACGGCGCCGGCGCCGCCGGCACCGGCATCGGCACCGGCTGGCTGAGCTCGGCGATCTGGCGCTGCAGGATGATCTTGCGCGTCTCGGCCTTGTCGAGCGCGTCCATGTTGATCTCCAGCTTGTCCTGGAGCTGGCCCACGGCCTGGAGGTTGGTGTCGCGCTGCTCCGGGAGCTCGCCCATGTACAGGCTCTTGAAGGAAGCGATCTTCGCCTCCTGCTGCTCCAGCTTCTGCTTGGTCTGCGCGAGCTCGGCCTCGAGGAAGGAGGAGGTCCCCTGGGCCTGGTTCTCGCGCAGCTTCAGGTTTTCCAGGATGAACAGCTCGGCCACGCGGTTGGCGGTGTTGGCCGCCTTGACCGGGTCCGGATCCTTGAAGAAGATCGTGAAGACGCTGTCCCCCTTCTTCGCCACGGTCAGGTTGTCGCGCGCCACGCCGACGACCTTCTCGATCGGCTCCGTGCGGCGCATCTCGGGGTAGAGGTTCATCTCCTCGATGATGCGCTCCAGGTTCGAGCGGTTCGTGATCTGCTGCTCGATGGTGCTCAGCCGCTCTTCCATCCCCGAGGTCACCGTCGGCTTCACGTAGTCGGCGGGGACCTTCTGCTTCTCGACCATCACCAGCGTGCTGGCGCGGTAGATCGGCGTCATCACCTCCAGGACGCCCCAGGCGGCGGCCAGGCAGAGGACGAGCGGCACGATCAGCCAGAGCGGCCGGCGCCGGACGGCCCGAAGCAGGTCACTGAGCGTCAGGTTCGTCATCTTCGGGTTCCTCTTGGCGGGCCGGGTCCATCGGCTCCTCGCCGGAGCGGTAGAGCTGGAGCGCCAGGCCCAGGAAGTAGCGCGAGTAGGACAGGTCTTCGAAGGGCTCGATCCGCGACTCCTGCCAGATGCGGGAGTAGCCGCCGGTGAGCCGCGCGAGGGTGCTGAAGCTCCAGCTGAAGCGGGCGGTGCCGGCCGAGGACTCCAGGATGCGGCTCTCGTTCTCGAGATCGTCGTGACGCGAGAAGCTGCCGTCGAGACCCAGGACGAGCTGCCTCCCAACGTTCGTGGACAGGCCGGCGAACGCGCTGTCCACCTCGGTGGCCCGGCCGAGGCCGGCACCGGCGGACACGTCGTGGCGCGCGCCCAGGCTCCAGCCGAAGAGCTCGAGCTGGCGGGAGAGCTCCATCGCGCCGCGCCAGCCGGTCTGCTCGGAGCCCTCGTCCGGAGCCAGGTTGAACAGGCCCGCCTCGACGCGGAAGCGGCCGTCGCGCAAGAACGGCTGCTGCCAGCCGGCGCCGAGCGTCTGCACGTCCGCCTCGCGCCCGGCCGGCTCGGCAGGGCTTCCGCCGAAGTCGTAGGTCCCGGCCGTGGCGAGAACGTCGAGGCGGCGGTCCTCTGCCAGCTCGACGCCGACGCCGATGCGGGCGGCGAGCGTCTCCGTGTCGGAAAAGTCCTCGGACTCGAACGTGCGCAGCGTGTGCGTGGCGCCGAGGAGCACCGCGGTCCGGCGGGTGAGGCTCTGGGTGAGGCCGACGTCGAGGGCGTGGTTGAGCTGGTCGCCCCGCCGGGTCACCGCGACGGGCTCGGCCGCCAGGAAGGGGGAATAGAGGTCCAGGCCCGGGCTCGACAGCAGCCGCTCGCGCACCTGCATCTCCAGGCGCCGGGTCAGGTTGCCCGTCAGGCCCAGGTCGAGGCGATGGGTGGTGCCGTGGACCTCGCTGTTGTCGAGGACCCACTCGTAGGAGGGGAAGTACCCCATGGCCAGGTTCCAGCGCGGCAGCTGGTAGGACAGGCGGAGGTTGAGCCCGGCGCGGGCCACGTTCTCCTCTCCCTCGTCCTCCAGTCCGTCCGGCCGCTCGACCTGGTCGTAATTGCCGTCGCTGCGCACGCTCCCCTCGGTCTCCAGCACGACCCGGAAGTCGCCGGCCGAGGCCGGTGCCGCAACCCCGGAGGCAAGGAGCGCCAGGAGGACCCCCCCACTCTTCACATTCATACGTGCCCACATCCCCATAAAACCCTTTCTCTCGATCCCGGATCGCCTGCAAAAACCAAAGACCGGCGCAGCTGTCGGTGCTGGCCGGTCTTGAAGGCAGGAGCCCGAGGCTCCCTCGGAAAAGGACGGCTGAGAAGACAACTCTCAGTGAGCGCTTGCGGCCAGCAGAACCTCAGCCGTTCCGGTTTCCGATGCTGAATCCTTCGATGTCCCTTGAGTCCCTGGAACAGGGACCTACATCGATCCCAACATTCACCGGGGCGAGGGTGCAAGAGAGGTGCCAGAAAGGTTCCAGAGCGGTGACCGGGAAAGGGCCCCGGCGGAGGGGGAGAGCCGGCGGGTTCGACCGTGTAGGTTTTGCCCGGCCGGCTCAGGGGAAGATCAGGGTGTCGCCGGGCTGCAGGATGATGTTGTCCTGGGGCCGCTTGCCGGAGACGATCGCGCCGATGTTGATCTCGTAGCGCTGGTCGGGGCCGCCGCCCTTGTCCTTGCTCTCGCGGTTGTCGCGCAGCACGATGACCCTGCCCTTGGCGTAGGGGGTCAGCCCGCCGGCCATGGCCAG
>JBJMGZ010000077.1:0-5910 GCA_045807605.1 Thermoanaerobaculia bacterium
AAACGGACCGGCGCGATCTCCAGGAGGCCCTCGGGATCGACGCTGTCGAGCCCCATGCCTCCGGTCGCCTCGATGGCGAGGCGCAGCGGCCGGTACCAGCCGTCGCTGGCCATCCAGAGCGCCCGCGCGGCTTCGGGAGACGGCACCTCGCCGGTCAGGAGGTGCCAGAGCGTGGCCACCTCGCCGGGGGAGAGCAGCATCTCCTGCGGCGGCAGCGCCGAGACGCCCAGGGGAGCGTCCTCCCAGCGGCGCTCGCCCGCGAAGACCAGGCGCTGGCCGGGATGGAGCCAGCGCGCCATCTCCGCCAGGCGCTCCCGGGGCTCACCCAGGGCCACGAGCCAGCGCACCCCCTCCCCGCGCGCCTTTTCCACGGTTTCCCGCAGCGCGGGTCCGCCGTCGAGATCCTCGAGCTCGCCGAGGCTCAGGCCGCGCGCCGCGGAGCCCGACCGCTCGACGAGCGCCTGCAGGAGCGCCGACTTGCCGCTGCCGGGCCAGCCCCAGACCTGCACGAGCGGCGTCTCCAGCGATTCGATGCGGCGCAGGAGTCGGTCCTGGTGCGGCAGGAGGTACGGCGTTTCCATCACAGGGATCACTACAGGAAGACGGCGCCGGCCGCAAGGTGCGGCACGGCGGCATTGATCCACCCTATCCGCGCTCGGCCGCCCGGAGCACTTCCTCGGGCCCTTCGAAGGTCAGCCCGGCGGCCAGGAGCTCGCGGGAGAGCGCCGCGAGGCAGCGGTGCGTGATCTTGCCGATGCTCGACGGGCTGTAGCCCAGCCGCTCCGCGATCTCGGTCGGCTCGAAGCCCATGAGGAAGCGGAGCCGCAACAGGGAACCGCAGCGCCTCGGCAGCCGGTCCAGCAGGCTGTCCAGGTCGCAGAGCATGTCGCTCTTCTCCTGGCTCGGGGAAACCGGCTGCGAGAGCCATTCGAGCAGGCTGGAGTCCACCGCCGAGTAGATCCGGCGCCGGCTGTTGCGCCAGTACATCAGGCAATGGCGCTTCAGGGTGCCGACCAGCCAGCACTCCGGGTCGCGCACCCGGTCCCATTGATAGAGCAGCGCCAGCAGGGCCTGCTGCAGCACGTCCTCCACATCGTCGGGAGGAATACGATAGGTTCCCAGGAGGCGCTTGAGCCGTGGCTCCATCCTCGTCAGGAATTCATCGAAAGAGGCCGTGGGCACAGGCGAATGGTCCGGGGTTGCCATACGACGACCCAAAAAAGCTTGCGACTAAAGGAAAGTTAACACCTTTCTCAAGGGCTTGTCCAGTCTATCGCGGTTTCGCAGCCGCGTCCCGGCGTGCCGGAACAGGAAAAGAAGCGGGGCAGGACGGACACGGACACACGGACGGACACGGACTCCCACGGACGCACACGGACCTGGCGACTGCCGGACAGCTTGCCGGCAGCCTTCAGGTCCCTGTAAGTCCGTGTTCGTCCGTGTGTCCGTGGGATCTCAGTCGCGCGGCTCGCGCAGGCGGTCGCGCACCTGCTGCATGTCCTCCCAGGTGGGCCGCTTCAGCCCCTGGTTCCGCAGCAGGGCGGCAGGATGGTAGGTGACCATGGCGGGGATGCCCCGGATGCGGTACCACTGGCCGCGCATCTGGCCGATGGGGCTGTCGTTGCCGAGGAGCGCCTGGGCCGCGATGCGCCCCAGGGCCACGATCACCCGGGGCTGGATCAGGTCGATCTGCCGGTCCAGGTAGCCGCGGCAGGCCGCGACCTCGTCGGGCTGAGGATCGCGGTTGCCCGGCGGCCGGCACTTGAGGATGTTGGCGATGTAGACGTCCTCGCGGCGCATGTCCATCGCCTGGATGATCCTGGTCAGCAGCTCGCCCGCGGCGCCGACGAACGGCAGCCCCTGCTTGTCCTCCTCGGCGCCGGGCGCCTCGCCGATGAGCATCAGCTCGGCCGCGGGATTGCCCGCGCCGAACACGACTTTCTGGCGACCCTGGGCGAGGCGGCAGCGGGTGCAGGCCTCGGCGGCCGTGCGCAGGGCCGCCATCTCGCCGGATTCGGCCACGACCGGCTGGACGACGGCCGCCTCCTGCCGCGGGAGCGCATACACGTCGGAGTACCCGATGTCCTTCAGGTAGGAAAGGAGGTCAGCGAGGGCCGGCTGCAGGGATGTTCTCACGCCCGGCAAGCATACCCGCGAAGAGCTCGAGAAGCGAGGCCGCGAGCTGCGTCTTGGGCTGCCGCGGGAGGAAGACCGGCTCGCCCTCGCGCCGGAAGACCGTGACCTCGTTGGCCTCGCTGTCGAAGGCGATGTCCTTGCGCGAGACGTCGTTGGCGACCAGGAAATCCACCCGCTTGCGCTCCAGCTTGGCGCGCGCGTGGCGCTCCAGGTCGTCCGTCTCGGCGGCGAACCCGACGACGACCGCGTCCGGAGCCACGTCGCGCAGGCCGGCCAGGATGTCGGGGTTCTCCTCCAGCTCGATCGTGGGCAGCCCGGCCTCCTTCTTGATCTTCGAGGCGGCGGGCCGGCGGGGACGGAAGTCCGACACGGCCGCGGTCATGAGGACCATGTCGGCCGCGGCAGCGTGCTCGCGCACCGCGCCTTCCATCTCGCGGGCGGTGGTCACGTCGATCCGGGTCACGCCGGAGGGCGTGGCCAGGCGCACCGGCCCGGCCACCAGCACCACCCGGGCGCCGCGTTGCGCGGCCTCGGCGGCCAGGGCGAAGCCCATCCTGCCGCTCGACCGGTTGCCCAGGAAGCGCACCGGGTCGAGCGCCTCGTAGGTGGGACCGGCGGTGACCAGGACCGTGCGGCCCACCAGAGGTCCGGAGCCCGACGCGCCTTCCACCGCTGCTGTGATTTCCTCGGGATCGGACATCCGCCCCATCCCCACCTCGCCGGAGGCGAGCGGACCCTCGACCGGCCCGACGATCCAGGCGCCGCGGCGGCGCAGCGTGTCCAGGTGCTCCTGGACCGCCGGCTTCTCCCACATGACCGGGTGCATGGCCGGGGCGATCACGATGGGTCCGTCGAAGGCCAACGCGGTGGTCGTAAGAAAATCGTCGGCGAGCCCCAGGGACAGGCGGGCGAGGACGTGGGCGGTGGCCGGCGCCACGCAGAGCACCTCGGCCCAGGCTGCGGCCGCGATGTGGGCCTCCTCCCCCGTGCCGGTGGCGGTGAGGTACTCCTCCTGCCAGACCGGGCGGCCCGAGAGCACCTCCAGGGTGAGCGGCGACACGAAGGCCGTGGCGCTCCGGGTGAGCGCGCACCGCACCTCGTGGCCTCGCGCCCGGAGCCTGCGCACCAGCTCCGCCGACTTGTACGCCGCGATGCCGCCGCTGACTCCGAGGAATATCTGGAGGGGGCGCAGGGGGCGGCTCATGAGGGTGGGGTTCTCTAGTGGACCTCGGCCGGCGCGGGCTGCTCCGCGCCCTCGGCGGTATCGGCGCCATTGGCCGCCGGCTGCGGCTCGGGCGCGGGCGGCGGGCCGTAGCCCCACTCGACCAGGCTGCGGTCGACCTCCTCCATCGCCACCCGGGTGGGCTTGCGCTTGGCGGATTCGACCTTGGCGCGGGCGCCCTTCATGAGCTGCTCGGCGCGATGGGCCGCGACCAGGACACGGCGGAACTTGCTGTCAATGGCGGGACCCTTGTTGTCCATCTTCTCCATCTTGTCCATCTTGCGACAATTCTCCTTGGCGGCCCGGGCCGCCTATCCCAAGAACCTAGAGCTGGGGTGAGCCCCGTTGCTGGAAATCTTTGAGGATCTCTTGAACCCGGCCGTCCATCCTCGGCTGCCGGTGACGCTTCTCCAGGATGATGGCGGCGAGCACACCGCTCGCCCTCTGGACGTCATCGTTGATGATAACATATCGATACCGATCGTAACGGGACATTTCGGATTGGGCCACCGCCAGCCGGCGGGCGATCGCCTGCGGATCGTCCAGTCCGCGCCGCTTGAGCCGCACCTCCAGGTCCTGGTAGCTCGGCGGCATGACGAAGATGCCATGCGCGTCCGGATGGCGATGCATGACCCGCTCGGCCCCCTGCACGTCGACGTCGAGGAGGACGTCGATCCCCTGCTCCAGCCTGGGGAAGACCTCGTCGTTGGCCGTGCCGTAGAAGTTGCCGTGGACCTGGGCCCATTCCAGGAAGCGGTGGTCGTCGATCATCTCAAGGAACGTGGCATGGTCGACGAAGTGGTAGTCCCTGCCGTCGGCCTCCCCCTGGCGCGGGCCGCGGGTGGTGTAGCTGACCGAAAATTCGAGACCGCCGAGAGAGATACCGCCTTGGATCAGGCTGTTGATGAGCGTCGTCTTGCCCGCCCCGGAGGGGGCGGACAGGATGAACAGCTCGCCGGGTGGGCTGGAGTCGCTCAAGCCGGGTGATTCTACTCGACGTTCTGGACCTGCTCGCGCATCTGTTCGCAGAGGACCTTGGCGTCGAGGACCGCGCGGGTCATCTCGGCGTTGCGGCACTTGGCGCCCAGGGTGTTGAGCTCGCGGAAGACCTCCTGGGTCAGGAAGTCGAGACGCTTGCCCGCCGGGCCCGGCTCGCGCACGACGGAGCGGAAGTGGTCCAGGTGGGAGCGCAGGCGGTCGATCTCCTCGCTGACGTCGCTCCGGTCCACCAGGAGGGCGACCTCCTGCGCGATCCGTCCCTCGTCGAGGGCCTGGCCGGCGAGCAGCTCGTCCAGGCGCCGGCGCAGCGCCGCCCCCAGCTCCTCGCGCACCGGAGCGCGCAGCTCGTCGAGGCGGGCCACGATGACCGCCAGGGCGCGGAGGCGCTCCTCCAGGACGGCGGCCAGGTTCGCGCCTTCGAGCTCGCGGCCGGCCACGAGCTGGGTCACGGCGTCATGGGCGACGCGCCGGATCAGCTCGTGGTCCTCCGGGTCCCACTCCTCGGACGCGACCTCGACGCGGAACGCCTCGGGGATGCGCAGGAGGTCGCCGGCCGAGAGACCGCGGTCGACGAGCCCGGCCTCGACGAGCTGGTGGACCGCGGCGTGCGCCTCGCGGATCACCCCCATGTGGACCTGGACCGTGGCCTTGCGCTCCGCGACCGGCCGGACCTCGATGCGCGCTTCGACTCGACCGCGTGAGATCTCCTTGCCCAGCAGGTCGCGCAGGGCCGCCTCGCTCGACCGCACCTCGTCCCCCATGCGCAGGACCAGGTCGAAGAACCGGTGGTTGACCGCCTTCAGGCTGACCGCCACCCCATGCCGCGCGTTCTCGCCGGAAGCTTCGCCGTAGCCTGTCATGCTGCGCATTGGTGCACCCCTCCCAGACCTCACCGGGCGTGTCGATCGAGCAGGTTCTTCAGCAAATTGGGAGCAACATGAAAGCTCGTCTTCCGAAGCCGTTCAACCGCTCCCGATAAATCGACCAGCGACTTTTCCGCGGCTTGATCGAGAATGCCAAGGAGACCGGTCACACCCAACCCCCGCCTCCGAGCAGCTTCTCGCGCCGCAAGGTCATCCAGTACTACCTGATCTGCCCCGACTTCCTCCGCCAAGAGAATCGCTTCGCGCTCTCCGAGTTGCAGGTGACCCAAATCCGAGGACAACCTTGGGTGGATCGGGTGAATCTCCAGCCAACCCGGCGGATCCGCCATCCAGCCTTTGAGGACGAGGGGGGCCTCAGGATGGCTGAGCTCGACTGCGACAGCTCGAGGCACCAGAAGACGGTCGTACAACGCAGGAAGAAGCTCAATCTCTCCGATCAGCAGCAGGTAGCAGATCGGAGAGGTATCGCAAACAGCCTTCACCGACCCGAGAGCCTGCGGAAGGTTGCAATATCCTCCTCCAGATCTTCCTCGGTGTAATGCAGATACGCCTTCCGCTCCTTGAGAAACGCATCGGTCTCCCAACGGGTCGAGAGACCGAGCATCCGCTGAACCTCAGCGGAGGTGAGAATCCCGGCGCGGTAGGAGTCCGCGGCCAAGGACTCCAAAG
>JBJMGZ010000078.1:0-2740 GCA_045807605.1 Thermoanaerobaculia bacterium
CCAAAGCTTCCACGGCGCGACGTACCGCACGATGCTGTCGTCTCACGCGAGGGCCGTGGCTCGGGAGCATGCCGTCTCGCCGTTCATGGTGCTGCTCGGAGCTTTCCAAGCCTTGGTGAGCCGCTACACCGGGCAGGAGGACGTGGTGGTCGGTTCGCCGATCGCCAACCGCACCCGCAGCGAGCTCGAGGGGCTGATCGGCTTCTTCGTCAATACCCTGGTCCTGCGCACGGATCTGGGGGGAGACCCGTCAGGCGTGGCGCTTCTGTCGGGGGTCCGCGAGACGGCGCTCGGCGCCTACGCGCATCAGGATCTGCCGTTCGAGTACCTGGTGGAGAAGCTCCAGCCACAGCGGGACCTGTCGCGCAACCCGCTGTTCCAGCTCATGTTCAACCTGCTCAACGCGCCCGTGGAGCGGGTGGAGTCGGCGGGCCTGTCCTTGTCGTCCTTGCAGTCTTCGGGCAGCACCGCCCTGTTCGATTTCCAGGTCTATCTGACGGAGACGCCCCAAGGCCTTTCCATGGCCTGGGAGTACGCCACGGACCTGTTCGACGCCGCCACGGTGGAGCGCCTGGCGCGCCACTTCGGAAATCTGCTGGCGGGGATCGCCAGCCATCCCGAGGCACGCCTTTCGGAGCTGCCGCTGCTGGATCCGGAGGAGCGGTCCCAACTCCTGGTCGAATGGAATGAGACGAGCCGCGACCTGCCGGCGGGCCTCGTCCACGAGTGGATCGCGGCACAGGCGGCGCGGACGCCGGAAGCCGTGGCCGTGACGTTCGGCGCGGAGTCGCTGACCTACGGCGAGCTCGACCGGCGGGCGAACGGGCTGGCTTGGCGGCTGCGGGATCAGGGTGTCGGCCCGGAGGTCCGCGTCGGCATCGCCCTGGAGCGGTCGCTGGAGATGGTGGTGGCGGTGCTCGGGGTGCTCAAGGCGGGAGGCGCCTACGTGCCGCTCGATCCGTCCTATCCGGCGGAGCGGCTGGCGTTCATGAAGGCGGATGCCGGCTTGGCGGTAGTGCTGGAGTCGCTCGACTTCGAGGAGGCGCCCGAGGCTCCGCCCGTCGACCTGGGTCCGGACAACGCGGCCTACGTGATCTACACCTCGGGCTCGACGGGCCGGCCCAAGGGCGTGCAGGTCCCACACGGCGCGCTGGCCAACTTCCTGATCTCCATGGCCGGGCGGCCCGGGTTCGGCGCCGAGGACGTGCTGCTGGCCGTGACGTCTCTCTCCTTCGACATCGCGGGCCTGGAGCTTTACCTGCCGCTGATGCAGGGCGGCCGGATCGTGCTGGCGAGCCGCGAGGAAGCGGCGGACGGCCGGAGACTCCAGGAGCTGCTGGCGGGAGCGACGGTTCTCCAGGCGACTCCGGCGACCTGGCGCCTGCTGATCGACTCGGGCTGGCAGAGCGGAGAGGGGCTCAAGGCGCTGTGCGGCGGCGAAGCTCTGCCGCCCTCGCTGGCGTCCGATCTTCTGGCGCGGGTGGGCTCGCTGTGGAACGTCTACGGCCCGACCGAGACGACGGTCTGGTCGACGGTAGAGGAGATCCATGGTCCGGTCTCGATCGGCCGTCCGATCGGCAACACCGAAGCCTACGTGCTCGACGGCCATGGGAATCCCGTGCCGGTGGGGGCTCTGGGCGAGCTGGTCCTTGGCGGCGCAGGGGTCGCGCGTGGCTACCTCGGGCGTCCGGATCTGACGGCGGAGAAGTTCGTGCCGAACCCGTTCAGCGTGCCCGGCTCGCGGATGTACCGGACGGGCGACCTGGCCCGCTGGTGTCCGGAGGGGACTCTCGAATGCCTGGGCCGTATCGACCACCAGGTGAAGGTGCGGGGCTTCCGTATCGAGCTGGGAGAGATCGAGGCGGCGCTGGGCCGTCACCCCGACGTGACGGCGGCCGTGGTGGTGGTACGGGACGAGCGCCTGGTGGCCTACGTGGTGGGAGCGGACGTCTCGGGCTTGCGGTCCTGGCTGCGCCAGAGCCTCCCGGAGTACATGGTCCCGACCGCCTGGGTGGCCCTCGAAAAGCTGCCGCTGACGCCCAACGGCAAGGTCGACCGCCGGGCGCTGCCGGCTCCCGCGATGGCGGCGGCGAGCGCCACGGCCCCGCGCAACCCGGTGGAGGAGCTGCTGGCGGAGATCTGGTGCGAGCTGCTCGGGCTCGACCGGGTCGGCATCGACGACGACTTCTTCGATCTTGGCGGCCACTCGCTCAAGGCCACCCAGCTCGTCGCGCGCGTGCGCCGCGCTTTCGGGGTCGACCTGCCGCTGCGCCGGCTGTTCGAGGTGCCGACGGTGGCCGGCCTGGGCCGGGTTGTGGAGCGGCTGCGGGGAGAGGGGGCCCCAAGCGAGGCGCCGCCCCTGGTGCCGGTCCCCCGCGGCGGCGAGATCCCGCTGTCGTTCTCGCAGCAGCGCGTCTGGGTGCTCGACCAGCTCGAGGTCGCCGGCACCGCCTACCACCTCGGCAGCGCCGTGCGGCTGCGCGGCAGGCTCGACCCGCAGGCCCTCGGCTGGGCCGTCGACGAGGTGGTCCGGCGCCACGAGGCCCTGCGCACGACTTTCGTCAATTCTCATGGCCGTCCGCTGCAGGTCGTGCTGCCGCGGCTCGAGGTGCCGCTGCCCCGCGTCGACCTCCGCGCCCTCCCCGAGGAGCTGCGGCAGGCCGAGGCCCGCCGGACCCTGGGCAGCGTGGCCCGCATGCGCTTCGAACTGGCACGGGGACCTCTGCTGAGAATGGTCCTC
>JBJMGZ010000079.1:0-32415 GCA_045807605.1 Thermoanaerobaculia bacterium
CGCCCGCAGGACCAGGGTGTTGACGAAGAACCCGATCAGCCCCTCGATCTCTGACCGGCCGCGGCCGGCCACCGGGGTGCCCACCGGCACGTCGGCGCGGTCGGCGAGCCGGCCGAGCAGCGCCTGGAAGGCGGCGAGCAGGACCATGAACGGGGTCGCGCCGCAGCGCCGGGCGAGCGCCTGGACGCCGTCGCGCAGAGCGGCGGGCGGAGCCACCGGGAAGACGCCGCCCCGGCCGCTCGGCACCGGTGGCCGGGGCCGGTCGGCCGGCAGCTCCAGCACCGGCGGCGCGCCGGCCAGGTGCTCCCGCCACCAGCCGAGCTGCCGCGCCAGCGTGCCGCCCTGGAGCCACTGCCGCTGCCAGGCGGCGAAGTCGGCGTACTGGACCGGCAGATCGGGGAGGAACGCTCCGCCGTAGAGCGCGGTCAGCTCGCGCAGCAGCACGCCGATCGACCAGCCGTCGGAGACGATGTGGTGCTGGGTGAGGAGCAGCGTGTGATCGTCCTCTCCGGTCCGCACCAGCACCGCGCGCAGGAGAGGCCCGCGCGCCAGGTCGAACGGCCGCCGGGCCTCCTCGCGGGCCAGGCGCTTGAGCTCCCCTGGCACGCCGCGGAGGTCGACCACCGGCAGCTCCGTCTTCGCCGGACCGATCACCTGGAGGACCCGGCCTTCGGAGCCGACGGCGAACGTCGTGCGCAGCGACTCGTGGCGCCGGACGATCTCGCCCAGGGCCGCGGCGAGCGCCGCCGGGTCGAGCCGGCCGCGCAGGTGGAGGGCGGCAGGGAGGTTGTACGAGGCGCGGTCGGAGCCGAAGCGGTCCAGGAACCAGAGCCGCTCCTGGGCGAAGGAGGCCCGCAGCTCGCCGTCACGATCGACGGGCACGATCGGCGGCGCCTGGAGGTCCAACGCCTCGCCGCGCACCGCTTCGATCCTCGCCGCCAGCCGGGACAGGACCGGCGTCTCGAACAGGGCGCGGAGGGGCAGCTCGACGCCGAGCAGCTCGCGCACCCGAGAGACGACTCGGGTAGCGAGCAGCGAATGGCCGCCCAGATCGAAGAAGCCGTCCTCCGGCGCCACCGGCCCGCACTTGAGCACCTCGGACCAGATCCCGGCGAGCAGCTCCTGGACGGGCGACATGCTTGCTACGACGGCCGCGGGCTCGCGCTCCGGCTCGACGCGGGCCAGCGCCCTGCGGTCCACCTTGCCGTTCGGAGTCAGCGGCAGGGCGGGCAGGACGACGAAGGCCGAAGGCACCATGTAGGCCGGCAGCCGCGGCTCCAGCCAGGCCCGCAGATCGGCGGCCTCCCCGACGACGAACGCCACGAGCCGGCGCTCCCCGCCCTCGCCGAGCGCGAGCACCACGGCCTCCCCCACCGCCGGGTGCGCCAGCAGCGCGGTCTCGATCTCCCCCGGCTCGATCCGGAACCCGCGCACTTTGACCTGATGGTCGATGCGGCCCAGGAACTCCAGCTCGCCGCCGGCATTCCAGCGCGCCAGGTCGCCCGTGCGGTACATCCGCTCGCCGGCTCCGCCGAACGGGTCGGGCACGAACGACGATGCCGTGAGGTCCGGCCGGTTCAGGTAGCCGCGCGCCAGCCCCTCGCCGGCCAGGCACAGCTCGCCAGGCACGCCGAGCGGCAGAAGGTGCAGACCGCGGTCCACCACCCAGGCCCGCGTACCCGCGACCGGCACGCCGATCGCCGGCTCCCGGTCCACCCGGTCCATACTCCGCGGCACGCGCACCCAGGTCGAGTAGGTCGTGTCCTCCGACGGCCCATAGAGGTTGTGGACCGCCTCGACGTGAGGCAGCGCGTAGATCCGATCCACCAGCGCCCGCTTGAGCGGCTCCCCCGCCAGGTTGACCGTGCGCACGGACTCCGGCACCGCTCCGAGCCGCAGCAGCTCGGCCATGGCCGACGGCACCGTGTTGACGAGCCGCACCTGGTCCCGCGCCGGGAGATCCGGCAGGGCGAGAGCATTCTCGGCCAGGATCACCCGGCCGCCGCGCGCCAGCGGCAGGAACAGCTCGAAGACGGACAGGTCGAAGGTGATCGACGTCGAGGCCAGGACGCCCGACAGGTCCTCCGGTCCGAACACCTCCGCGGCCCAGGCGAGCAGCGCGTCCGCGCTCCGGTGCTCGATCGCCACACCCTTCGGCCGGCCCGTCGAGCCCGACGTATAGATCAGATAGGCCAGGTTGCCCGGCTCCGCCGCGCCGGGCAGGCGCCCGTCGGCCTCCAGATCGAGCTCCAGCAGGCTCTCCCGGGTGACGACCACGGGGCATCCGGCGTCCTCCAGGATCAGCGCCAGCCGCTCCCGCGGGTAGGCCGGATCGAGCGGCACATACGCTCCTCCCGTCTTGAGAATGGCGAGCAGCGCCACCACCAGGTCGGCCGAGCGCTCCAGGGCGACGCCCACCCTCGCCTCCGGCCCGGCGCCGAGCCTCCGCAGCCGCCGGGCCAGGCGGTTGGCCCGCCGGTCCAGCCCGGCGTACGTGAGCGCTTCGCCACCGCAGACGACCGCCTCGGCCTCCGGCGTCCGGTCCGCCTGCGCCTCGAAGCGCTCGTGCAGGCAGGCGGCCGTGCCCGGGATGGCAGGAGCATCGTTCCAGTCCAGGAGCTGCCGGCGCTCGGCCAGGTCGAGCAGCGGCAGCTCGGAGACCGGCATCCCCGGATCGGCGGCGATCCCCTCCAGCAGGACGCGGAAGTGCTCCAGCAGGCGGAGCACCGTCGGCCGGTCGAACAGGTCGCGGCTGGCCTCGGCCTGGACGGCGAGCGCATCCCCGTCGCACCCGGATACCGCGAGCGTCAGGTCGAGCTTCGCGGTGTCCCGCAAGGAAAGGTGGAAGGGATCGAAGCCCAGCGCGCCGGGCTCCGGCGCCGGGGCCGGCGGATCGGTCTGGACGAGGAGCATCACCTGGAAGAGAGGCGTGTGAGCCAGGCTGCGCTCGGGTTGCAGCGCCTCGACGAGCTTCTCGAAGGGCAGGTCCTGGTGGTCGTACGCCTCCAGGGCCGTCTCCCGCGTCCGCCGCAGGACCTGGCGGAAAGTGGGCTCGGCCGACGATTCTCCCGACAAATCGCCACGCAGGACCAGGGTGTTCACGAAGAAGCCGACGAGCCCCTCGACCTCCGTCCGGTTGCGGTTCGCGATCGGCGTGCCGACGGGCAGGTCGTCCTGGCCGGTGTAGCGCCGCAGGAGGACCTGGAAGGCGGCGAGCAGGGTCATGAACAGCGTCGCGCCGCCGCGCCGGCCCAGCGCCGCCAGGCCGGCGGCGAGCTCCGCGGAGAGGACCGCCCCCGCCACCTCGCCATGGGAGGTGCGCACGGCCGGCCGCGGCCGGTCCGCCGGCAGCTCCAGCACGGCCGGGGCGCCGGCCAGCCGCTCGCGCCACCAGGCGATCTCCGCCTCCAGGGTCTCGCCGGCCAGCCAGCCCCGCTGCCACACGGCGAAGTCCGCGTACTGGACCGGCAGCGGAGGCAGGGCGGCCGGCTTGCCCGCCGCGAAGGCATCGTAGAGCGCTCTCAGCTCGCGGAGCAGCACGCGCATGGACCAGCCGTCGGAAACGATGTGGTGCATCGTCAGGAGCAGGACGTGGTCCTCGGCGCCGAGGCGCAGGAGGGCCGCGCGCAGGAGCGGGCCGGCCTGGAGGTCGAACGGCCGGCGGGCATCCTCGACGGCGAGGCGCAGGGCCTCGGCGTCGGACAATCCATCCACGACCGGAAGCGGCAGGCCCGCCTCCGGGGCGATCCGCTGGAGCACGGCGCCGTCCGGCGACAGGGAGAAGGTGGTGCGCAGCGACTCGTGGCGGTCCGCCAGCGCATCCAGCGCGGCGGCCAGCGCCGGCACCGAGAGCGCGCCGCGCAGCCGCAGCGGCGACGGCAGGTTGTAGGCGGTCTCTTCGCCGCCGAGCTGGTCCAGGAACCAGAGCCGCTCCTGGGCGAAGGAGGCCGGCAGGTCGCGATAGCGCGGTACGGGATCGACCCGAGGCAAGGCGCTCCGGCGCGCGGACTCCACGCGCGCGGCGAGGCCCGCCACGGTCGGCGCCTCGAAGAGCGCGCGCAGCGGCAGGTCGGCGCGGAAGAGCTCGCGGACCCGCGACACGAGCTGCGTCGCCAGCAGCGAATGGCCGCCCAGGCTGAAGAAGTTGTCATGCGCGCCGACCCGGCCGATCTTCAGGACGTCCTGCCAGATGCCGGCGATCAGCTCCTCCGCGGCGGTCCGGGGGGCATCCGGCGTCACATCCCTGTCGACCCGGCCGGGCGCGCGGCCCGCGAGGGCCTTGCGGTCCACCTTGCCGTTCGGGGTCAGCGGCAGAGCGTCCAGGAAGACGAAGGAGGCGGGGACCATGTAGGCGGGCAGGCGGAGCTCCAGCCAGCTCCTCAGGTCTCCCTCCCCCACGACGAACGCCGCCAGCGACCGGTCGCTCCCCTCTCCCAGCGCCAGGACCACGGCCTCGCGGATGCCCGGGTGCGCCAGCAGGTGCGACTCGACCTCGCCGAGCTCGATGCGGAATCCCCGCACCTTGACCTGATGGTCGATCCGCCCCAGGAAGTCCAGGCGGCCGTCCGGCAGCCGGCGGACCAGGTCGCCGGTGCGGTACAGGCGCTCGCCGTCCCGGAACGGATCGGGGACGAACGCCGCCGCGGTCAGGTCCGGCCGGTTCAGGTAGCCGCGGGCCAGGCCGGCGCCGGCCAGGAACAGCTCCCCGGGCACGCCGACCGGGAGCGGCCGGAACCAGCGGTCGAGGACGTGCGCCCGCGTATTCGCGACGGGCACGCCGATCGTCGGCTCCTCGCCCCGCGCCACCCTGGTCCACGTCGAGTAGGTCGTATCCTCCGAGGGTCCGTAGAGGTTGTAGACGCTCTCCACCGTGGGCACGGCGTAGAGGGCCTCCACCAGCGCCCGCTTGAGCGGCTCGCCCGCCAGGTTCACGGTGCGCACCGAGGCAGGAAGGCCGGCGTCGCGCAGCAGCGCGCCGATCGCCGAAGGCACGGTGTTGATCAGGGTCACGGAATCCCGGGCCGGCAGCTCGGACAGGGCCAGGGCGTTCTCCGCCAGCACGAGCGTGCCGCCGCGGGTGAGCGTCAGGAAAATCTCGAAGACGGACAGGTCGAAGGTGACCGAGGTCGAGGCCAGCACCGTCTCCTCCGGCCCGAAGACCCCGGCCGCCCAGTCGAGGAGCGCGGCGGCGCTGCGGTGCTCGATCGCCACGCCCTTGGGCCGCCCGGTGGAGCCGGAGGTGTAGATGAGGTAGGCGAGGTTGCCCGGGCCGGCCAGCGGCGGGAGCGGACCGGCGTCCTCGGCGCCCTCCTCGGGCGCGAAGCTTCCTGCATCCGTGATCAGGACCGGCTCCGCGAGGCCGGCCTGCGCGTCCTCCAGGATCGTCGCGAGGCGCTCGCGCGGATAGGCCGGATCGAGCGGCACGTAGGCGCCGCCGGCCTTCTGCACCGCGAGCAGGGCGACGATCAGGTCCGGGGTCCGCCCGAGAGCGATGCCGACCCGCGACTCGGGGCCGACGCCGCGCGCGCGCAGGCGGCGGGCCAGGCGGTTCGACCGGGCGTCCAGCTCCGCGTAGGTCAGCGTGTCCTCTCCATGCACGAGGGCGACGGCTTCGGGGGTGCGCGCCGCCTGGGCCGCGAAGCGCTCGGGCAGCGTGCGACCGGAACCGGGCGCGGCTGTGTCGTTCCACTCCACGAGGAGCTGGTGGCGGCTCTCCCCGGCGAGGACCGGCAGGCTCCAGAGCGGGCGCCCGGGGTCGTCCGCGATGCCCTTCAGCAGCGCGCGATAGGACTCCAGGAGGCGCAGCGCGTCCGTGCCGTCGAGCAGGTCGGCGTCCCAGTCGAGACGCACGCGCAGGCCCTGCGGCGTCTCCTCGGCGAAGAGGGCGAGATCGAACTTGACCGCGCCCTCTCCGCGGTCGCCGGCCTCCAGCGGCGCGACCGTCAGCCCCTCCAGCTCCGGACCGCGCTCGGAGGCCCGCTCCTGGAGCGAGAACGTCACCTGCACCAGCGGGTTGAGCGCCAGGCTGCGCTCCGGCTGCAGCTCCTCGACCAGGCGCTCGAAGGGGACGTCCTGGTGGGCGAACGCTCCGAGCGCGCTCTCCCGCACCCGCGCCAGCAGCTCGCGGAACGTGGCGGCGCCCGCCAGCCCGGTGCGCAGCACGACGGTGTTCACGAACAGGCCGATCAGCCCCTCCGTCTCCACGAGCGTCCGTCCCGACACCGGCGTGCCGACGAGCAGGTCCTCCCGGCCCGTGCAGAGGTGGAGCAGGACCTCGAACGCGGCGAGCAGGGACATGAAGAGGGTGGCCCCTGCGCTCCGTGCGACCTCGCGCACGGCCTCGGAGACCGGCCGCGGGATCTCCAGCGAGCGCCAGGCTCCGCGGTGGCTGGAGACCGGCGGGCGCGGCCGGAAGGGCAGCTCCAGGACCAGCGGCGCGCCGTCGAGCCGCGCCTTCCACCAGGCGAGCTGCCGCTCCAGGTCCTCCAGGAGATCGCGCTGCCAGACGGCGAAGTCCGCGTACTGGATCGGCAGGGCGGGCAGGAGCGCCGGAACCCCCGCGGTCCGCGCGCGATAGAGGAACGCGAGCTCGGACTGGAACACGCCGAGCGACCACCCGTCGGCCACGGCATGATGGAAGCCGGCGAGGAGCGCGTGGTCCTCGCCGCCGAGGCGCAGGAGGGCGGCGCGGAAGAGCGGCCCGCGCTCCAGGTCGTACGGCCGCGCCGCCTCCGCGGCGACCAGCCGCCGCGCCTCGGGCTCGCGCCGCTGCGCGGGCAGCGCCGCCAGGTTCACGACCGGCAGGAACGGGAAGGAGCCCGGGCCGGGCGGCGCCACGACCTGCACCGGCTCGCCCTCCTCCACGGCGAAGGTCGTGCGCAGCGGCTCGTGGCGGGCCACGAGGCCGGCCAGCGCCGCCTCCAGCGCCAGAGGGTCGAGCGGCCCGCGCAGGCGCCACGCGAACGGCAGGTTGTAGACCGGGCTGCCGGGCGCGAGCTGGTCCAGGAACCAGAGCCGCTGCTGGGCGTAGGAGGCCGGGAAGACGAAGACGCCGTCCTCGGGGCCGGAGGGCTCGGGCGCGGCGCCCTGCCGGGGAGCCAGGGAGCTGATCGTCATGAGCCCTCTTTCCGTCCGATCGCCGGGCGCGACCGGAGGTTGGACGCGGAGCGCGACAGCGCGGCGATCCGGGGAGGGGCCGGCGGCGGCTCGCCAGAGGACCTGTATTCCCGTACGGCTTCCAGGAGGCGGGCCACGGTCGGCGCCTGGAACAGGCTGCGCAGCGGCAGCTCGACGCCGAAGTCCCGCCGCAGGCGCGCCACGATCCGCGTCGCCAGCAGGGAGTGGCCGCCGAGCCGGAAGAAGTCGTCGTGGAGCCCGACCCGCGGCAGGCCGAGCACCTCGGCCCAGATCGCGGCCATGCGCAGCTCGTCCTCGGTCACGGGCGGCGCGAAGCCCTCCCCCGTTCCCGTGCCGTTCAGCGGGGCGCCCGCGATCACCGCGAGCGCGCGGCGGTCCAGCTTGCCGTTCGGCAGCCGCGGCAGGGCCTCCAGGAAGCCGAACGCGGACGGGACCATGTGGGACGGCAGCCGGCCGGCGAGGAACGAGCGCAGGGCCTCGTCCGGCAAGGGAGGGACCACGAAGGCCGCCAGCTTGCGGTCGCCGTCCGCGCCCAGCGCCAGCACGGCCGCCTCCCGCACGCCCGGGAAGGCCAGCAGGTGCGCTTCGACCTCGCCGGGCTCGATGCGGAAGCCGCGTACCTTGACCTGATGATCGATCCGGCCCAGCAGCTCCAGACAGCCGTCGGCGCGGAAGCGGGCCAGGTCGCCGGTCCGGTAGAGACGCCCGCCGGGCGCCTCGGCGAACGGGTCGGGCACGAAGCGCTCCGCGGTCAGGCCGGGCCGGTGGAGATAGCCGCGGGCCAGGCCGGCGCCGCCCAGCCAGACCTCGCCGGGAGCGCCGGCCGGTGCTGGCCGCTGCCAGCGGTCCAGCAGGTAGGCGCGGCCGCCGGAGAGCGGGCGGCCGATGGTGGCGGGCTCGTCCCCATGGCGCCGTGCGCAGGTGGAGTAGGTCGTGTCCTCGGACGGGCCGTAGAGATCGAGGATGCGGACCCCTGCCCGGCGCTCGATCTCTCCCACCAGCCCCGGCGCCAGGGGCTCGCCGGCGAGGTTCACCGTGCGCACGGCGGGCGGCAGCGCCTCCAGCCGCAGCAGCTCCGCCATCGCCGACGGGACCGTGTTGACCAGCGTCACCTGTCCGGCTTCGGGCAGGCCGGCCAGGGCCAGGACGTTGTCGGCCAGGATGACGGTGCCGCCCAGGGCCAGCGGCACGAACAGCTCGAAGACCGAGAGGTCGAAGTTGATCGAGGTGGAGGCCAGCACGCCCGCCAGGTCCTCCGGCGGGAAGACCTCCGCCGCCCAGTCGACCAGGGCCACGGCGTTGCGGTGCTCGATCGCCACGGCCTTGGGCCGGCCGGTCGAGCCCGATGTGTAGATCAGGTAGGCCAGATGGTCCGGCCGCACGTCCGCCGCGGGCTCGCCGGCCAGGGCGATGGCCTCCGCGTCGCGGTCCAGGCAGACCGCCTGGACCGGTCCCGGCAAGCGAGTCAGGAGCGGCTCGCGGGTGACGACCAGCGGCGCCTCGAAGCCGTGCCCGCAGTCCTCTACGAGGAGGGCCAGGCGCTCGGCCGGGTAGGACGGGTCGAGAGGCACGTAGACGCCGCCCGCCTGGAGGATGGCGAGCAGGGTGGCGACGAGGTCGGGCGTCCGCTCCAGGCAGACTCCCACGGGCCTCTCGCGCCCGACGCCGAGCCGCCGCAGGTGGCCCGCCAGACGGCGGGAGCGCAGCATCAGCTCGGCGTAGGTGACGCGCTCGCCCCGGCAGGCCACCGCCACGGCCCGGGGCGTGCGCCCGGCCTGGGCCGCGACCCGCTCGTGGAGGCAGGCTGCCCGCTGGCCGGCCGCCGTGTCGTTCCACTCCACCAGCGCCTGCTGGCGCCCGGCCTCGGAGAGGAGAGGCAGGTCCGACAGCCGCAGGCCCGGGTCGGCCGCCGCGGCGGCCAGCAGGCCCGCGAGCGAGTCGAGGAGGCGGGCGACCGTGGTCCGGTCGAAGAGATCCAGACTGTGCTCGGCCCGGAGCATCCGCCGGCCTGCGGGACGGTCCACCACGCCGAGCATCAGGTCGAGCTTGGCCGTGCCGGTGTCCAGGTCCACGGGCTGCAGGTCCAGGCCCGCGAAGGCGGGTGGCGCGAGCGGCGCGTTCTGCACGACGAGCATCACCTGGAAGACCGGCGCGTGGCTCAGGTCGCGCTCGGGCCGCAGCTCCTCGACGAGCTTCTCGAACGGGAGGTCCTGGTGCGCGTAGGCATCGAGCGTCGTCTCCCGCACCCGCGCCAGCAGGTCCGCGAAGGTCGGGTCTCCCGCGAGGTCGGCCGGCAGCGCCAGGGTGTTGACGAACAGGCCGACGACCGCCTCGGTCTCGGCCCGCTGGCGGTTGGCGATCGGGGTGCCGACCGGCGGGTCCTCGCGGCCGGTGATCCGGCCGAGGAGGGCCTGGACGCCGGCGAGGAGCGCCATGAACAGGGTGACGCCCCGGGCACGGCAGAGAGCGTCGAGCGGAGCGTCGAGCGGCAGCTCCGCGCGTCCGCCGCGGGTCCCCTGGATCGGCGGGCGCGGCCGGTCCGCCGGCAGCTCCAGGAGCGGCGGCAGCCCCGCCAGCCGTCCGCGCCAGAAATCGAGCTGCCGCCGGAGCGGCTCGCCCTGCAGCCAGCCGCGCTGCCAGGCCGCGTAGTCCGCGTACTGGATGGCGGCCGGCGGCAGGGAGGCGCCGCCGTAGAGCCGCGCCAGCTCGCGCAGGAGCACGCCCATGGACCAGCCGTCGGAGACGATGTGGTGCATCACGAGCACCAGGAGGTGCTCCTCGCCGCCGGTCCGCAGGAGGAGCGCCCGCAGCAGCGGCCCGCGCGCGAGATCGAACGGCCGTGCCGCCTCGGCCGCGGCCACGCGCAGGGCTTCGCCGCCGGGGACGCCGGAGAGATCGACCACCGGCAGCGCGAGGTCGAGCGACGGGGCGACGACCTGGACGACGCGCGCCTCGTCCGCCATCTCGTCCGTCATCTCGTCCGTCAGGGCGAACGTGGTGCGCAGAGCCTCGTGGCGGCACGCCAGGCCGTCCAGGGCCGCACGCAGCGCCGGGACCGAGAGGGGTCCGCGCAGCCGGAGCCCGGCCGGGATGTTGTAGGCCGCGCCGCCATCCCCGAGATGACCGAGCTGGTCGAGGAACCAGAGGCGCTCCTGCGCGAAGGAGGCCGGCAGCTCGCCGCCGCGGGGCACGGGAGCGATCTCCGGCAGCGGGTCGTCTCCCCTGCGCCCGGCTTCGACCCGCGCGGCCAGGCCGGCGACCGTGGGCGCCTCGAACACCGCCCGCAGCGGCAGCTCGACGCCGAGCACCCTGCGCACCCGGGAGACCACCTGGGTGGCCAGCAGGCTGTGGCCGCCGAGGTCGAAGAAGCCGTCGTGGATCCCGATCGGCGACCGGCCCCGTACCTCGCCCAATACCTCGGCCCAGACCGCGGCGAGCAGCTCCTCGGCCGGCGTGCGCGGCAGCGTGAAGCCCTCCCCGCTCCCCGGCTCCCACTCCGGCTCCGGCAGCGCGCGCAGGTCCACCTTGCCGCTCGGCAGGAGCGGCAGGGCGTCCAGGGTCACGAACGCCGACGGGACCATGGCGGCCGGCAGGCGGACCTCCAGCCAGGGGCGCAGGAGGCTCCCGGCCGCGCCGGGAAGACTCCCCGCGGGAGCCACATAGGCCACCAGCCGCGCCTCTCCGCCCCGCTCGCGCACCGCCACCACCGCCTCCCGGATGGCAGGGTGGGCGGCGAGCGCCGCCTCGATCTCTCCCGGCTCGATACGGACGCCGCGGATCTTGACCTGCGCGTCGATCCGGCCGAGAAACTCGATCTCGCCGTCGGCCCGGTGGCGGACCAGGTCGCCGGTGCGGTAGAGGCGCTCCCCGCAGTGTTCTCCGTGTTGGGCGGGATCGGGCACGAAGCGCTCGGCGGTCAGGTCGGGCCGGCCCAGGTAGCCTCGCGCCAGGCTCTCGCCGCCGAGGCAGAGCTCGCCCGCCACGCCGGCGGGCAGCGGCCGGCCGCTCCGGTCCAGGACGCAGGCGCGCGTGCCGTCCACGGGCCGGCCGATCGACGGCGCGCCGGCGCCTGCGCACGACACGACGCCCCAGGTCGCCACCACCGAGCTCTCGGTAGGGCCGTAGTGGTTGACGAGCCGGAAGCGGTGCGCCGGCCCGGGCCGCCGGTGCAGGCGGTCGCCGCCCGCCAGCAGCGCCCGGACGCGGTGATCGGGCCAGGGCTCGTCGAGCGCCAGCTCCGCCACCGGCGTCGGCAGGAAGGCGAGCGTGATGCCCGCGCCGGCCAGCCAGGGCACCAGGGCCGCCGGGTTCGCCCGCACGCCGTCCGGCGGGAAGACGACCGCCGCGCCCGAGAGCAGGTACGGCCACAGCTCCCAGACCGACGCGTCGAACCCCTCGCCTGCCATCTGCGACGCGCGGTCCGCCGGCGTGACGCCATGGGCCCGGCGGTGCCAGCTCACCAGGGCGAGGAGACCGCGGTGCGGCACCTCGACCCCCTTGGGCCGGCCGGTCGAGCCGGACGTGTAGATGACGTAGGCGAGCTGGCCGGCGTCCACCTGGACAGCGGGCCTCGCATCCGGACAGACCGCCGCCATCTCCTCGATCCCCGGACCCGCGATCACCACCGGCGCGCCGCAGTCCGCCAGGAGCGCGGTCCGGCGCGCGTCCGGGTCGGCGGGGTCGAGCGAGACGTAGGCGCCGCCGGCCTTGAGCACCGCGAGCAGCGCCACGACCCGCTCCGGCGAGTGCCGCATCACGACCGCGACCTTCGACTCGGACCCGACTCCGAGGTGGATCAGGTGCCGGGCCAGGCGATTCGCGCGGGCGTCCAGCTCGGCGTAGGAGACCGTCCCGTTCCCGGAGATCAGGGCCGGCGCCTCCGGAGCCCGGTCCGCCCAGGCCTCGAAGCCGCGATGGACGGCGCCGGGCTCGCGCTCGGCCCCGGTGTCGTTCCACTCGGCCAGCACCTGGTGGCGGGCGCCCTCGCCCAGGACCGGCAGCGCCGACAGCGGCAGGTCCGGCCCGGCCGCGGCCCCTTCGACCAGGGCGGCGAACGCTTCGAGCAGCCGGCCGGCCGACGCGGCGTCGAAGAGAGGGACGGCGTAATCCACGCGCGCGACAGGCCCGCGCTCGACCGACGCGACCGACGCGACCGAGATACCGAGGTCGAGCTTGACCCGGCCGTGGTGGACCTCCAGCGGCTCCGCCTCCAGCCCGGCCATGCGCAGCCCGCCCGTGCCCTCCTGGAGCCCGAAGACCACCTGCACGACCGGGTCGTGATCGAGGTCGCGCTCCGGCCGCAGCTCCTCGACCAGGCGCTCGAACGGGAGATCCTGGTGCGCGTAGGCCTCCAGGGCCACGGCGCGCACCCGCGCCAGCAGCCCGCGGAAGGACGGATCGCCGCCGAGGTCCGTGCGCAGCGCGAGAGTGTTCACGAACAGGCCGATCAGCCCCTCGGTCTCCTCGCCGGCCCGGCTGTCGATCGGGGTGCCCACGACCACGTCGGTGCGGCCGGAGAACGGGGTCAGCCGGAAGAGCAGGGCCTGGAAGGCGGCGAGCAGCGCCACGAACGGGGTGGCTCCCTCGCGCCGGCCCAGCGCCTCCAGGGCCGGAGCCGCCGGCAGCGGGTGCGTCCGCGAGGCGCCCCGGCGGTCGCGGACGGACGGCCGGCTTCCGGAGAAAGGCAGCTCCTGGACCGGCGGCGCGCCGGCGAGCCGCTCCCGCCACCAGGCGAGCTGCTGCTCCATCTCGTCGAGCCGGTCCCGCTGCCAGAGGGCGAAGTCCGCGTACTGGATCGGCAGGTCCGGCAGCGGCGAGCCGGCGTAGAGGGCCTCGAGCTCGCGGGCGAAGACGGCGAGCGACCGGCCGTCCGCAACCGCGTGATGGAGGTTGGCCAGGAAGGCGTGGTCGTCCGGCGCCAGGCGCACCAGGAGCGCGCGGAAGAGCGGGCCGCGCTCCAGGTGGAACGGCCGGCCGGCCTCGGCGGCCAGGGCGCGGCGGGCTTCCGTCTCCCGCCGGCCGGCCGGCAGGCCGGAGAGGTCGGCGAGAGGGCATCTGCGCGGACGGTGCGGATGGACGACCTGGACCGGCTCGCTCTCTGTGACCTCCTCGGTCTCGAACGTGGTGCGCAGGGCCTCGTGGCGCGCCGCGACGCCGTTCAGGGCGCGGGCCAGCGCCGCGACTTCGAGCGGTCCACGCAGCCGCCACGCGATCGGAATGTTGTAGAGCGGGCTGCCCGGCTCCATCCGGTCCGCGAACCAGAGGCGCCGCTGGGCATAGGAGGCCGGGAAGACGTAGACCTCCTCCTCGACGCCGTTCACGCCGGGCCTCCCTGGTCCGCCGGCCGGACGCGCCGGTGCGCCGCGCGCGAGGCGGCCTGGACGCGCGGACCCGCGGGCGTTCCGGACGCGCCGGCCTCGCGCACGGCGCGCGACAGGCCGCCGACCGTCGGCGCCTGGAACAGGCTGCGCAGCGGCAGGTCCACCGCGAGCTCCCGGCGCACCCGGGCCATCACCCGCGTGGCCAGCAGCGAGTGGCCGCCGAGGCGGAAGAAGTCGTCGTGGAGACCCACGCGCTCGAGGCCGAGCACGTCGGCCCAGATCCCGGCGAGCGTGCGCTCCTCCGGCGTCTCGGGCGGCACGAAGCCGTCGCCTCCCGCCGACAGGTCGGGCCGGGGCAGGGCCTTGCGGTCCAGCTTGCCGTTCGGCGTGCGCGGCAGGGCATCCAGCATCACCCAGGCGCCCGGGACCATGTAGGACGGCAGCCGCGCCGCGAGGTGCCCGCGCAGCTCCTCGACCTCCACGGGAGGCGCCACATAGGCAGCCAGCCGCCGGTCGCCATCAGGATTGGCGGCATCCACCGCCAGCACCGCCGCCTCGCGCACGGCGGGGTGGGCCAGGAGCGCGGCCTCGATCTCTCCGAGCTCGATGCGGAACCCGCGCAGCTTGACCTGGTGGTCGATGCGGCCCAGCAGCTCCAGGCTGCCGTCCGCACGCCGGCGGGCGAGGTCGCCGGTGCGGTAGAGCCGCTCTCCGGGACCCGAGAAGGGGTCGGGCAGGAAGCGCTCGGCGGTGAGGTCCGGCCGGTGGAGATAGCCGCGGGCCAGGCCGGCGCCGCCCAGCCAGACCTCGCCCGGGATGCCGGCCGGAACCGGGTTGCCCCACGGGTCCAGGAGCACGGCGCGCGTGCCCGCGACCGGCCAGCCGATGGTGGCCGGCCCGCCGGGCCGCCGCAGGGCGAAGGTCGAGTAGGTCGTGTCCTCGGACGGCCCATAGAGGTCGAAGACCCGGCCGGCCGCGGTGCGCTCGTAGATGCGGTCCACCAGGGCCGGGACCAGCGGCTCGCCCGCCAGGTTGACGGTCCGCACCGACCGCGGCACCGCCGCCAGGCGCAGCAGCTCCTCCATGGCCGAGGGCACGGTGTTGACGAGCGTGACCCGCTCCGCCGCCGGCAGGCCGGCCAGGGCGAGCGCGTCGTCGCCGAGGATCACGGCGCCGCCGCGGGAGAGCGGCAGGAAGAGCTCGAAGACCGAGAGGTCGAAGCAGACCGAGGTGGCGGCGAAGACGCCGGCCAGGTCCTCGGCGGAAAAGACCTCCGCGGCCCAGCGCAGCAGGTCCACGGCGCTGCGGTGCTCGATCGCCACGCCCTTGGGCCGGCCGGTGGAGCCGGAGGTGTAGATGACGTAGGCAAGGTTGCCCGAGCCGGCGCCACCGTCCAGCTCCGGTCCTTCCCCGTCCAGATCCAGCAGCTCGGCAGCAGTGATCACCCGGCGCGCGCCCGAGTCCTCCAGGAGGAAGGCCGTCCGCGCCTCCGGGTACGCTGGATCGAGCGGGACGTAGAAAGAGCCCGACCGGAGCACGGCCAGCAGCGCGGCGACCAGGTCGGGCGTGCGCTCCAGGAGGACCCCCACGGCCACCTCGGGGCCGGCGCCCGCGGCGCGCAGCCGGCGGGCGAGGCGCGCGCTCCGGGCGTCCAGCTCGCGATAGGTGACCGTCTCCGCGCCGAAGATCACGGCCGGGGCGTCGGGCGTGCGGGCTGCCTGCGCCGTGAACAGGCCGTGCAGCGTGTCCGGAGCCGAGACCGGCAGCGCCGGGCCGGCCCAGCCGCGTACGAGCTGCTCCTCCTCTGCCGGGTCCAGCATCGGCTGCCGGGAAAGACGGCGCTCCGGGTCTTCCAGCAGGCCCTGCAGGAGCCGCTCGTGATGGGCGGCGAGGCGCGCCACGGTCGCCGGATCGAAGAGGTCGCGGTCGTAGCGCCAGAGCAGGCGCAGGCCGTGCGGCCCGGCGTCGATCACTCCGATCTCCAGGTCGAAGCGCGACTCGCCGCGCCGGACCGGCACCGTCTCCGTGGCGAGGCCGGGCATCTCCAGGACGTCGGCGCCGCTCTCCTGGAGCGTGAGCATGGCCTGGAACAGGGGCGTGTGCCCCAGGTTCCGCTCCGGGGCCAGCTCCGCCACCAGCTTCTCGAACGGCAGCTCCTGGTGCGCATGGGCCGCCAGGGTGGACCGCCGCGCCGCGTCCAGCAGCCCGGCGAACCCGGGATCGCCCTCCCAGCGCAGACGCAGCGCCAGGGTGTTCACGAAGAAGCCCACGAGCGGCTCGATCTCGCTGCGGGTGCGCCCCGCGACCGGCGAGCCCAGCACCACGTCCGGCCGGCCGGCGTAGCGCGCGAACAGGGCGGCCAGGGATGCCAGGAGCCCCATGAACAGGGTCGTCCCCGACCGCCGGCCGAGCCCGCGCAGGGCTGCGGCCGTCGCGGGCGGCAGATCCCGCTCCACCTGGGCGCCGCGATAGGCCTGCACGCGCGGCCGGGGCCGGTCGAGCGGCAGCTCGAGCAGGGCCGGCGCACCGTCCAGGGCCTCGCGCCAGTGGGCGACCAGGGATGCCAGGAGCCCGCCCTGGAGCCGCTCCCGCTGCCAGACCGCGAAGTCCGCGTACTGGACCGGCAGCGCGGGCAGGGCGGCGGGCTGCTTGTACAAAACCGCCAGCTCGCGCAGGAGGAGCCCCATGGACCAGCCGTCCGCGACGATATGGTGCAGGGTGAGGGCGAAGCGGTGCTCCTCCGCGGTTTCCGCCGATAGGCGGAGCAGGAGGAGGCGCACCAGCGGCCCGCGCCGCAGATCGAACGGCCGGCGGGCCTCCTCGTGCAGCAGCCGGTCGGCCTCGGCCTGCCGCTGCGCCGCGGGCAGGTTGGAGAGGTCGGCCACCGGGAGAGCCGGCGCGAGGTCCGGGAGCACGGACTGCGCGGGCTGCCCCTCCAGCGCGGCGAACGTGGTGCGCAGGGCCTCATGCCGCCTGACGGCCGCCGCCATGGCCGCGGCCAGCGCGGGCACGGCGAGCGGGCCGGCCAGGCGGAAGGCCCGGGCGATGTTGTAGGCGGAGGCGCCCGGGATGAGCTGGTCGAGGAACCAGAGCCGCTCCTGGGCGAAGGACAGCGGCGCGGGCCCGGTATCGCCGGGACTGCGGGCTCGCCGCCGGATCGGCGTCGCCGCCTCGATTCGCCCGCCGCGCATCGCCTCCTCGACGGCCCGCGCGAGGCCCGCGACCGTGGGCGCTTCGAACAGGGCCGACAGCGGCACCTCGACGCCGGCCGCGTCGCGGACCCGCGACAGCAGCCGGGTGGCGATCAGGGAGTGCCCGCCGAGCTTGAAGAAGTTGTCGCGCACGCCGACCTCGACCCCCAGGACCGCACTCCAGATGCCGGCCAGCGTCTCTTCCAGCGGCGTGCGCGCAGCCCCGCTCTCCTCGCGCGCTCCCTCGCGCCATACCGGCTCGGGCAGAGCGCGTAGGTCCACCTTGCCGTTCGGCGTGAGCGGCAGCCCGGGCAGGACGACGAACGCCGACGGGACCATGTAGGCCGGCAGGCGGTCGGAAAGGAAGCTCTCGAATGCCCCCTCCCCCACCACGTACGCCACCAGGACCGGATCGCCGTCCCGCTCCCGCACCGCCACCGCCGCCTCGCGCACTCCGGGGCAACCGGCGAGGACGGCCTCGATCTCGCCCAGCTCGATCCGGAACCCGCGGATCTTGACCTGGTGGTCGATCCGCCCCAGGAACTCCAGCTCGCCGCCGGACCGCCAGCGGGCAAGGTCGCCGGTGCGGTAGAGGCGGCCCCCGTCCGGGTCCGGCACGAACCGCTCGGCCGTCAGGTCCGGCCGGCCGAGATAGCCGCGCGCCAGACCAGCGCCGCCAACGCACAGCTCGCCGGGAACGCCCGGCGGCACCCGCCGCCCGTCGCGGTCGAGCAGCCGGACCGAGAGGCCGCCGGTCGGCCGGCCGATGGACGGAGCCCCTGCCCGCCCCGGCTCCACCAGGCCGGCCGTCGTGATCACCGTGCTCTCGGTAGGCCCGTAGTGGTTGACCAGCGCGAACGGGAGCGGGCGCACCGGAGCGCGGCGCAGCCGGTCGCCGCCGGTCAGCAGAGCGCGCAGCGCGAGCCCCGCCGGCACCTCCTGCTCCGCGATCTCGACGAGCGCCTCGGCCAGAGGCGTCGGCAGGAACGCGAGCGTGATCCGCTCGGCAGCCATCCAGGCCAGCAGCCGGCGAGGATCGGAGCGCGTCTCCGCCTCCGGCACGTGCACGCTCGCGCCCGCCGCGAGATAAGGCCAGACCTCCCAGACCGACGCGTCGAAAGCCGGCCCGGCCAGCATCGTGGCCCGGTCCGCCGGAGTCACCCCATACGCCTGCGCATGCCAGTCCGCCAGGTTTGCCAGCCCACCGTGCCCGACCGCCACACCCTTGGGCCGTCCCGTCGAGCCCGAGGTATAGATCACGTAGGCCAGGTCACCCCCCGGCCCCCTCTCCCGGGCAGGCGGGCCCGGGCGGGCTGGGAGAGGGGGCCGGGGGGCGAGGCCCAGCTCCAGCTCCACCACCGCCATCGCCGCTCCCATCTCCGTCACCAGGTCCCGATACTGCGGCCGCACCACCACCGCCCGGGCCCCCGAGTCCTCGAGCAGGAAGCGCAGGCGCTCCGCCGGGTACGACGGATCGAGCGGCAGCCAGGCCCCGCCGGCCTCCAGCGCTCCCAGGGCCGCCACCACCGCCTCGGGCGAGCGCTCGGTCAGCACCGCCACCACCGTCTCCGGCCCCACCCCGATCTCCGCCAACCGCCCGGCCAGCGCCCGCGCCTCGGCCAGAAGGCCGGCATAGCTCAGCTCCACGCCGTTGCCGGCCAGAGCGAGCGCGTCCGGCGTGCGCTCCGCCCAGGAGGCGACCTGGAGGTGCACCGGAGCCCCGTCCGCCCGGGAGACCGGGCCGTGGCCCCAGGCCTGGAGCTGCCGGCGCTCGGCCGCGGTCAGCAACGGCAGCTCCGAGATCCTGCGCCCCGGGTCCTCCACGAACGCCGCGAGCAGCGCCTGGTAGTGGGTCCACATGCGGTCGATCGTCGCCGCCTCGAACAGGTCGCCGCTGTACTCCCAGATGAACGTCATGTCCTCGGAGGCGCCTTCCGAGCCGAAGCCGAGGCGCTGCTCGGCGCGGGGCTTGGCGACCACGTTGAGGTCCGACTTGGCCGAGCCGTTGTGGCGCTCGTAGAGCTCGCCGGCGAGGCCCGCGAAGTCGAGGTCCGGCACCGGCGAGTCGTGGAAGCTGAACAGCACCTGGAAGAGCGGGTTGCGCGACAGCTCGCGGTCCGGCTGCAGCTCCTCGACGAGCTTCTCGAAG
The DNA here is from genome assembly GCA_045807605.1 of Thermoanaerobaculia bacterium. Lineage (GTDB taxonomy): Bacteria > Acidobacteriota > Thermoanaerobaculia > Multivoradales > UBA5704 > DATMER01. Next base: position 18,798 of record JBJMGZ010000079.1, read on the forward strand.
GGGAGGTCCTGGTGCGCCTGCGCCTCCAGCATGGTGCGCCGCGCCCGCGCGGCCAGCTCGCGGAAGGTCAGGCCCCCCTCCACCGCCGTGCGCAGGACGACCGTGTTGACCACCATGCCGATCATCTCTTCCAGCTCGCGCAGCCGCCGGTTCGCGATGCCGCTGCCGAGCACGATGTCCTCCTGCCCGGTGTAGCGGTAGAGCAGGGCATAGAAGGCGGACAGCGACGTCATGAACAGCGTGACCCCTTCGCGCCGGCCGGCCGCGCGCACCCCGGCGTACAGCTCCCGCGGCAGGTCGGCCCGCAGGGCGCCGCCGCGGAAGCTGTGCGTCCTGGAGCGCGGCCGGTCCGCAGCCAGCTCGAGCACCGGCGGGCTCCCCGCCAGCCGCTCCTTCCACCAGTCGAGCTGCCGGGCGAGCGCGTCTCCCTGCAGCCACCGCCGCTGCCAGAGGACGAACTCCCGGTACTGCACCGGCGGCTCGGGCAGCGGCGACGGCCGGCCTTCCCGGATCGCCGTGTACAGCTCTTTCAATTCGCGCAGGAACACGGCCAGCGACCAGCCGTCGTGGACGAAGTGGTGCTCGACGTGCAGCAGGAGGTGGTCGTCCTCGTCCAGCCGCAGCAGGAGCCAGCGCAGGAGCGGCAGGCGCTCGAGGTCGAACGGCCGGCGGATGTCCGCCTGGACGATCCGCAGCGCCACGGCCTCGCGCTCGGCAGGAGGCACCGCGCGGAGATCCACGACCGGCACCACGGCCGCCCACGGCTCGTGGATCACCTGCACCGGCCCGCCGTCGACCGCCGGGAACGTGGTGCGCAGCACCTCGTGGCGGCGGACGATCTCGGTGAAGGCGGCCTCCAGGACCGGCAGCCGCAGCGGGCCGCGGAAGCGGACCGTGAACTGGAAGTTGTAGGCGTAGTTGCCCGGCGAGAGCTGGTTCAGGAACCAGACCCGCTCCTGGGTGAACGAGAGCGGGATCGGCCCGGTCCGGACCTCGCCGGAGACCAGCGGCGGCAGCTCCTCGCCGGCACCGCCGCCTTCCTCGCGCAGGCGGTCCAGGCGCGCGGCCAGGGCGGCCACCGTGGGGTGCTCGAAGACGGCCGGCAGCGGCAGGTCCACTCCCAGCTCCTCGCGCACCCGCGTGACGATTTGCGCGGCGAGCAGCGAGTGGCCGCCCAGCTCGAACAGCGAGTCGAGCGCACCGACTCCGTCGATGCCCAGCAGCTCGCCCCAGATCCGCGCCAGCGCCTCTTGCGTGGCGCCGCGGGGCGCCACCCAGTCGTTGTCCAGCTCCGGCCGCGAGCTGCCCGGCGCCGGCAGGGCCCGGCGGTCCACCTTGCCGGTGGGGGTCATCGGCATGGACTCCAGGAAGACGAACGCCGCCGGCACCATGGCCTCGGGCAGCCGCTCCGCGAGGAACGCGCGCAGGGCGCTCACCGTCAGGGCCGGATCGCGGCGGACGACGTAGGCGACCAGGCGCTTCGCCCCGCCGTCCTCGCGGGCCGGCAGCGCCGCGGCGACCGCCGTCTGCACGCCGTCGTGCTCGCCGAGCACGGCCTCGATCTCCCCGAGCTCGATGCGGACGCCGCGGATCTTGACCTGGAAGTCGACGCGGCCGAGGAAGAGCAGGTCGCCGTCCGGCAGCCGGCGGGCGAGGTCGCCGCTGCGGTACAGCCGGGCTCCGGGATCGACCGAGAACGGATCGGGGATGAAGCGCTCGGCGGTCAGCTCCGGCCGGTTCAGATAGCCGCGCACGACGCCGACGCCGCCCAGGCAGAGCTCGCCGTCGCCTTCGCCCGCCACCGTCTCGCCGTCCTGGTCCATCAGGTGGACGGACAGGTTCTCGATCGGGCCGCCCAGGGTGGGGATCCCAGGGCCGGAGCAGAACGCGGCGGTCGCGAAGACCGTGGCTTCGGTGGGCGCGTAGGCGTTGATCATCCGGCGCCCTCCCGTCGACCAGCGGGCCGCCGTGGCCGCCGAGCAGGCCTCGCCGCCCACCAGGATCGAGCGCAGGCTGGGAAGCTCGTCCTCCATCCCCGCCGGCAGCGTGTCGAGGAGCGACGGCGGCAGGATCATCGTGGTGACGGCCTGCTCGCGCAGCTCGCGCCCCAGGGCCTCGCCGGAGAGCAGCGTCTCCCGCGGCGTGACCACCAGGCTGGCGCCGCAGGTCAGGGCCGTGAAGATCTCCAGCACCGAGGCGTCGAACCCGAGCGAGGCGAGCTGCAGCATCCGGTCGCCGGGACGGACGTCCATCAGCCGGGCGCCCTCGCGGACCACGTTCACCACGCCGCGATGCGGGACGACCACGCCCTTGGGCCGGCCGGTCGAGCCGGAGGTGTAGATGACGTAGGCGGTGTTCTCCGGCCCGACCCGGTGGGCCGGAAGCGGGAGGCCTTCCGCGCCTTGCAGGTCCTCCAGGAACAGCGCGCCGTCGGACGGGAGCAGGCCGGCGAGCGCGCGCTGCGTGAGCAGGACCCCCGGCCGGCCCGGCAGGTTGCCGCGGCGGGCGTCCTCCCAGATCCAGGCGAGGCGCTCGGCCGGATAGCCGGGGTCGAGCGGGACGTAGGCGCCGCCCGCCCGCAGGATGCCGAGCACGCCGCAGATCATGTCGAGCGAGCGCTCGACGGCCAGGCCGACCAGCGTGTCCGGCCCGACTCCGCGGGAGCGCAGGACCGCCGCCACCCTCCCGCTCCTCTCCAGAAGCTCGCGGCAGGTCAGGCGCGCGGCGCCGAACGCCAGGGCTTCCGCCTCCGGAGTCCGCGCCGCCCGCTCCTCGATCAGATCATGGATGCAACAGGCATCCTCCAGATTCGACGACACCGTATCCTCCATTGTAAGCAACAAATTCAACCCGGGGACGCCGGGAGGGGGAACGCCTCCGTCTACTCATCGCCAAGGAGCCTCCGGACCTGCTCCGCGAACACCACGCCGTTGAAACGGCGCTCCTTGGGTAGGCCCTGCTTCTCGATCCACATGAAGTAGGGCGGGACGGGTGGTTTCGGCCCCTCCCACCGGACGCCCGGCGGGAAGATCATGTACGTGTCGTAGGCAGCCTCGTCGTCCACCACGCCCAGCGCCTGCGCCCAGGTGTCCGAGAGGACGTTGTCGTCGGTCCAGAAGTGAGTCGCCCGCGCGTCCGGGATGTTGACCGTGGCCTTGCGCGCGTCGGCCCCCGTGTCCCCCACCTCCATCGGACCCCAGACGACGTAGAGCCGCAGCCGGGGATCGTCGATCGCCTTCATCACGTAGCGGGACACCACACGGGCGTCCTGGAGGCAGACCGGTCACGTCGGGGACAGGAGAATGACCAGGCGCAGGTTGCCCTGGTCGCGGTTGAAAAGCTCTTTCAGCTCGTCGCCCCGGCCGGCGAGGAGGTGCAGGTCGGGTTGCGCCGGCTCCGGCCGGTCCGCGCCCGCCTCGCCGATGCGCTGCAGGGCGAACTCGAAGGTCTTGCCGTCCTCGAGGAGCGTGCCCGAGATCGTGCGGCCGTCCGCCGACAGCTCGCCGTCGAAGCGGACGTCCACGGCCGCCACCGCGCCCTCGGCCGGACGGTGGATCTCGAACCCCACCTTCCGGTCTTCGCCGACCGACACCGCGCTCAGCGGCACGAACTGGAGCCCCTGCGTCGGCAGGTCGGCGTCGCCGCTCCAGCCCGCGGGGCCCCCCTGGAACAGCTCCACCATCAGCTCGACCTCCAGCCAGCCGCGCTGGATGAAGATCACCCCCTCCCACAGGCCCTCGGCGTTGCGCGCGGCAACGGCGGCGGCCGCAGGAGGAGCCGGAGCTGGAATCGGAGCTGGAAGAGGGGCCTCCGCCGGCGCGGGCTCGGGCGGCGCCGGCATGGTGAAGGCGACCTTGGGCGCCTCGGCGGCGCAGGCGACGTCCAGCCCTTCCGCCGTGCCGCGGCCCACGAAGCCGGCCAGGATCGACCGCACGCACGGCGAGCGGCCGACATGGGCGCCGCGGCGCAAGACCACGTGCCGCGAGCGGCTCAGGGTGCGCGCCGCCTGCTCGCCCCAGCGCGGCGGCGTCGCCGGATCGCGGTCGCCGGAGAGCAGGAGCACCGGCACGGCCGAGCGCACGTCCTCGGCGAACCCGGGCGGCAGCTTGGCGCGCGGCCAGGCCGAGCAGGCCCGCACCTGCTGATCCACCCGGTAGGTGCCGAGGAAGGACCCGCGGGCCAGGCGCTTCGCCTCCTCCGCGTCGATGAGCGGCACGTCCTCGGCGCAGGTGACCGAGAGGTACGTGCCGAGGCTCAGCGCGGCGCCCGAGGCGAGGGCCCGGCGCTGGCGCAGGATCGTGGCCGCCAGCTTGTTGAAGTTGCCCTCGTAGGCCTTGTGGATGTACTCGGGGATTGGGCTCGGCGCCTCGGTGTAGAGCCGCCAGCGCAGCTCCTCGTTGAACAGGTCGAGCGGGATCGTCAGCTTGACCCGCTTCTTCGTCTTGGGGTCCGCGATCTCGACCACCGCCGGCGCCTTGGCCAGGCGCTCCTGGACCGCGGCGAGCTTCCGCTTCAGGTCGGGCCAGGCCGCGCGGCAGGCCGCGTCCGCCTCGCACTCGCCGAGCAGCAGGTCGAGCGAGCGCTGCGAGTCCTCGGCGTGGTGGAGCGGGACCGCGATGTTCGTCGGGGCGACGCCCTGGAGGACCGCGCTCCGCACCCGGTCGGGATGGCTGCGCAGATAGACCAGCGCGATCCGCGAGCCGTAGGAGACGCCGTACAGGTCGATCTTCGCGGCGCCGAGCGCCGCGCGGACCGCATCCAGGTCCTCCACGGCCTCCGCCGTCGTGTAGAGCGCGGGGTCGCTGCCGAGCTGGCGGAGCCGCGCCGCGCAGGCGCGCACGGCCTCCAGCGGCAGGAAGTCGCCGAGGTAGCCCTGCGGGTCGTCGTCGCTGCCGGGCAGCGCGCAGTCGAGCCGGTTCGAGCCGCCGGTGCCGCGCAGGTCCACGAGGACCACGTCGCGCTCGCCGCGCACCCCGCCCAGGAGCTGCGCGAAGATGGCGGCGTTGGCCACCGCCGACTCCCCCGGGCCACCCGCGACGGCGAAGACCGGATCGGGCGCGGGAGAGGTGCCGCCTGCCGGGCGCGCCGGCAGGACCGCGACGTTCAGGGAGATCCGATGACCGTCCGGACGCTGCCGATCCTCCGGCACTTCCAGCTTGCCGCAGCGGGCCTCCTCTTCCAGGCCCGGGAGCTTGCAGGGCGCGAGCGCGAGCCCCGCCGGATCGGCCGCAGCGTTCATCCCTCCCAGGAATCCCAGGAAGACCGTGGCCAGGACCATGCGACGCCTCCGGAGAGCGCCAACAGCCGATGGGAGAGCCATTTACAAATGCTATACTAACTTGGCCGACAAATTTCAAATGCCCTGACTGCGCATCAGCAATGGCTCCGTAGTGCGTCCATTTTTCTGTTCGTAGGAGGACACCGCTTGCGCAACGAGAGATCCCGTGCCCGGTTCCCGCTCCTCGCAGCCGCCGCAATCGTTACCGTTGCCGCAGCCGTCGTGCCTGCCGCGGCGTCCGCCCAGGCGCCGGCCCCGGCCGGCCCGGCGGCCTTCGGTCCGAAGCAGGAGCACGCCATCCGCCCGGCAGCCTCGGAGATCCGGGTCGACGGCGTTCTCGACGAGGCGGCCTGGGCCGACGCGACCGTCGTGCCGCTCACGCGCGAGTGGTCCCCCGGGGACAACATCGAGGCGCCGGTGGCGACCGAATGCCTGGTGACCTTCGACAACGACAACCTCTACGTCGGCTTCCGCGCGCACGACCCGAACCCGGCGCAGATCCGCGCCTACCTGGCCGACCGGGACACGGCCTTCCTGGACGACAGCGTCGGCTTCTTCATCGACACCTTCAACGACCGGCGGCGCGCCTACGAGTTCCGGGTCAACCCGCTGGGCGTGCAGATGGACGGCACGGTCAGCGACGTGGAGCAGAGCGAGGACTGGTCCTGGGACGCCATCTGGGACTCCAAGGGCCAGATCACGGCCGACGGCTACGTGGTGGAGATCGCGGTGCCCCTCAAGCAGATCCGCTTCCCGCGCGCCGGCGAGAGCCAGACCTGGGGCTTCCTCGCCCTGCGGACCTACCCGCGCTCCGTCGTCCACGAGATCCGGTCCACCTACAACAACCGCGAGCAGGAGTGCCAGGTCTGCCAGTTCGAGACCGTCACCGGCTTCCGCAACATCCAGGCGGGCTACAACCTGGAGACCACGCCGACGCTCACCGCCAAGCGCACGGACTCGCGGCCGGTCCTGACGGAGCCTCTCGCGAGCGGGGACGAGGAGATCGAGGCCGGCCTGTCGGTGCGCTGGGGTATCACGCCGAACGTCAGCCTGAACGCGGCGGTGAACCCCGACTTCTCGCAGGTCGAAGCGGACGTGGCGCAGCTCGACGTCAACGAGCGCTTCGCGCTCTCCTTCCCGGAGAAGCGCCCCTTCTTTCTGGAGGGGGCCGACTTCTTCGACACCCCCTACACGGCGGTCTTCACCCGCACCGTCTTCGATCCGACGTTCGGGCTCAAGCTGACCGGCAAGGAGAAGGAGAACGTCTTCGGCGTGTTCCTCACCGAGGACCGGGTCACCAGCCTGCTCGTCCCGGGCCGCGAGAGCTCGACCCTCTTCACCCTGGACGATACGGTGCGCAGCGGCGTGGTGCGCTACCGCCGCGACCTCGGCAGCGCCTCGACCGTGGGTGTGCTCTACACCGGCCGGGAGGGCTACAGCTACTCGAACCGGAACTTCGGGTTCGACGGCAGCGTCCGGCTCGCGAAGTCCGACACCATCCGCTTCCAGGCCCTGGGCTCGCGCACCGACTACCCGCTCGACATCGCGAAGGCCGCCGGCCAGGACGCCGACCCGTTCAGCGGCGAGGCCGTCGTGGTCGAGTACTCCCACGCCACCCGCAACTGGCTCTGGCGGGGGAGCTACAACTCGATCGACGACGACTTCCGCGCCGACAGCGGCTTCCTGCCGCAGATCGGCATCGAGGAGCTGGGCGGCCAGCTCCAGCGCACCTTCTGGGGCCGCAAGGGGGGCTGGTACAGCCGCTTCACGGTGAACCTCAACTCGAGCACCAAGAACGACAAGAGCGGCGAGCTGCTGGAGCAGGACTTCAACCTGTTCCTGACCTACAACGGGCCGATGCAGAGCGTCGTGCGGGTGCGCCTGCTGCCGAACAACGAGAGCTTCCGGGGCAACGAGTTCTACAACTACCGGCAGGACCTCCTGCTCTCGATCCGGCCGAGCGGCCACCTCGGGCTCTCCTTCTTCCTGCGCGGCGGCGAGATCATGGACTTCACCAACGTCCGCCAGGTGGACTTCCTCCAGATCCAGCCCTCGCTCGACTTCCGGATCGGCCGCAACATCTCCGGCAACTTCGACTACAACCACCAGGAGTTCGAGACCCGCGGCCAGCAGTACCTGAAGGCCGTGCTGACCCAGGGCACGCTGCGCTACCACCTCAACGTGCGCACCTTCGTGCGCGCCATCCTCCAGTACCGCGACGTGGACCGGGACCTGGCGCTCTTCCGCCCCGGGATCAAGCTGGAGCCGAAGGAGCAGACCTTCTTCTCCCAGTTCCTCTTCTCCTACAAGCTGAACCCCCAGACCGTGCTGTTCGCGGGCTACTCGGACAACCACCTCGGCACCCAGGAGGTCGACCTCACGCAGAGGGACCGCACGTTCTTCGTGAAGCTGGGTTACGCCGTGCTGTGGTAGGTCACTGCTTGCCGGGCCCGAGCCGCCAGCCGAGGACCAGGCTGGCCTCGGGCCCCGAGGCGTCGTAGATCACGGTCAGGTTGTCCCCCTGGTCCACCTTGTCGTCGGAAAAGAGGTACCGGTACCGGGCTTCGGGCCGGACGAAGAGGCTCTTGCCGAGGTCCCACTCGTACGCGACGCCGGCGTGCGCCGTGAAGATGTTCCGGGTGCTGGTGTCCGAGAACGACTCGCCGAAGAGGCTGGAGGTGAAACGGGCCTCCAGCCGCGACATCCCGCCGCCGCCGAAGACCAGGAACCCGCGTTCCCGCGTCCACGGATACCACTGCGCCGAGAGGTCGAGATGAAGGATCTGGAGCTCGAACTTGAAATCCAGGGTCGGGAAATCGGGCTCGTCGTTCTCCGGCAGGGTGTCCGACAGGTCGGACCGGCTCAGGGCGGCCTCGAGGGCGAAGGAGGGGCTGAGGAGGTGGCCGGCGCGGACCCCGAACACCTGGGCGTTGTCGACCGTCTCGTCCTCCGCGGGATCGAAGGCGCCGCCCGCGACGCCGAACCACGTCTCGGCCCGCGCCGGCGCCGGGGCCATCCCCCAGGCCAGCGCCAGGGCCAACAGAGATCCCTTCACCCATTTCGGCTGTGCAAGCATGGACGCTCCTCTATGGACTGCTTCTGGAGAGCATAGCTCAAACCGGCTGCGCCGTTCTCGACCGCGGCTCCGGCACCCTTCCCAGGCAGCGCCGGAGGTGCTCCGCCAGGGTGCGGACGTGCGGCGGCTCGTGCATGGTCATGTGGTCTCCCGGCACCACGTGGACGTCGGTGCCGCCCTGCATCAGCTCGATCCAGGGCAGCTCCGGCCGCGGCGGGTCGCCCGGCCGCCGGGTCTGCGCGCGGAAGTAGACCATCGCGCCCGGGTGCGGACGCGGCTGGTAGCCGTAGAGCGCGTCCACGTTCGCGGCCAGCACCCGCACCCGCCGCCGCACCTCCTCCGCGTCGAGGCCGGCGGATATTGCCTCGGTGGCCCGCCCGAGCGCCAGCTCGAGCTGCGCTTCCGGCCCGTGCTTGCGCAGCTCCTCCGGACAGAGGTCGAGCCGGCCGCGGAAGACCGCGGCCACCGCGTCGGCGTGATCCTCCCGCGCCGGCATCTGGTCCAGGCACGGGGTGTCCATCAGGGCGAGCAGGGCCGCCTCCTCTCCCAGGGCCTGGAGCTGGTGGGCCATCTCGAAGGCCACCATGCCGCCCATCGAGGCGCCGCCCAGCAGGTAGGGGCCTCGCGGCCGGACCTCGCGCACCAGCCCGAGGTAATGCCTCGCCATCTCCTCGATCGTGCGCAGCGGCTCCTCCCCCTCCTCCAGCCCGAGCGAGCGCAGCCCATAGACCGGCCGGTGCGGGCCGAGCTCGCGCGCCAGGGCGCGGAAGGTGAAGGCGTAGCCGCCCACTTGATGGACCAGGAAGACCGGCGGATGCCGGTCGGGATCGCCGGCCTGCAAGCGGACCAGACAGGTCGGCCGGACCGGCGCCGCGTCCGCGGAGGCCGCGGCCAGCCGCTTCGCCATGGCCGACACGGTCGGCGTCTCCAGCAGCAGATCGGCCGGCAGCGACATGCCGAGCGCCCGGCGCAGCCGGGAGCTCATCTGGAGGCCCAGCAGCGAGCTGCCGCCGATCTCGAAGAAGTCGTCGTGCAACCCGACCCCGTCCAGGCCGAGCAGCTCGCACCAGACCCGCGCCACGCTCTCCTCCAGCGGAGTCTGCGGGCCGGCCGCAAGCGCGGGGACCGGCTCCTCCGGCAGCGGCTCCATCAGCTCCACCTGCGGCTCCACCCAATACCGCCGGCGCTCGAAGGGATAGGTCGGCAGCGGGATGCGCCGCCGCCGCTCGCCCGCATGGACCGCGGCCCAGTCGATCTCGGCGCCCGACAGCCAGAGCCGGCCGAGCGCGCCGAGCAGGACGTCCAGGTCCGGCCGGTCCTCCCTGGGGCGCCGGAGGGAGCGCAGGACCAGGTCGGCGGACCTGCCGGCGAACGTGCCGAGCGTGGCGCCGGGGCCGACCTCCAGCAGCGCGGTTCTCCGGCGGCCATCGGGGGGGCCGAGCAGCGTCGCCAGGCCGTCGGCGAAACGGACGGTGCCGCGCAGGTGCCCCGTCCAGTAGGCCGGGTCGGTGGCCTCGTCCGCGGTGATCCAGGTGCCGGTCCGGTTGGAGACGAACGGGATGCGCGGCGGACGCATGCCGATCCCCTTCAGCAGCTCGGCGAAGGGCTCGAGGACCGGGTCCATCAGGGCCGAGTGGAAGGCGTGCGAGGTATGGAGCCGCCGGCAGTCCACGTCTTCTCCCAGGCGCTCGCGGAAGGCGCGGACGTCCTCCTCCATCCCCGAGACCACGCAGGCGGCCGGGCCGTTGACCGCGGCGAGCGCGAGCGGACCGCCCCGATCCTCCAGGAGGCGGGCGACCTCCGCCTCGGGCAGCGGCACGGCGAGCATGGCGCCGGGCGGCTGCTCCTGCATGAGCCGGCCGCGGGCGGCGACGAGGCGCAGGGCGTCCTCCAGGGAGAAGACCCCGGCCAGGCAGGCGGCCACGTACTCGCCCACCGAGTGGCCCAGCAGCGCCTCGGGCCGCACGCCCCAGGACATCCACAGCCGCGCCAGCGCGTGCTCGACCGCGAACAGGGCCGGCTGCGCCAGGGCCGTTTCGTCGAGGCCCGCGCCCGCGGCATACAGCGCCTCCCGCAGGTCCATCCCCAGCTCCGGCCGCAGGATCTCGCAGGCCTCGTCCAGCGCTTCGCGGAAGACCGGCTCCAAGGCGTACAGCTCCTCCGCCATGCCGCAATGCTGCGCGCCCTGGCCCGGAAAGAGGAAGGCGACCGCGAGCGGGTCGGGGGAGGTGGTCCGGCTCCATACCCGGGCCGGGTCCGAGGAGCGCAAGAGGTCCACGGCCTCCGCCCGGCCGCGGCAGACCAGCGCGCGGCGGCAGCGCAGGGCCTTGCGGCCGGCCTGGAGGGTCCAGGAGGCGTCGGCCAGGTCCGCGTCGGCCAGCGCCTCCAGGTGCCGGGCGAGGTTGGCGGTGGCGGCCTCCAGGGCGGACGGCGTGGCCGCCGAGAGCACGAGGAGCTGCGCGGGACGGTCCGTGCGGGCGGGAGCGGGCGCGCAAGGCGCCTCTTCCAGCACCACGTGGGCGTTGGTCCCGCCGATCCCGAACGAGCTGACGCCGGCCCGCCGCGGGCCGCAGGTCTTCCACCCGGTCAGGCCGGCGGCGACGTAGAAGGGGCTCCCCGCAAAGTCGATCGCCGGGTTGGGCGTTTCGAAATGCAGGCTCGGCGGGATCTCTCCATGCTTCAGGGCGAGCACGGTCTTGAGCAGGCCGGCGATGCCGGCCGCGGCGTCGGTATGCCCGAGGTTCGACTTGACGGAGCCGAGACCGCAGAAGCCGGTCCTGCGCGCTCCGCCGGCGCGGAACGCCTCGGTCAGGCCGGCGATTTCAACAGGATCGCCCAGGGGCGTGCCGGTGCCGTGCGCCTCGACGTAGCCGATCGTCTCCGGGTCGACCCCGGCGGCGAGGTGGGCCTTGCGGATGACCCGCGCCTGCCCTTCGACGGCCGGAGCCGTGAAGCCGACCTTGCGGGAGCCGTCGTTGTTGAGCGCCGAGCCGAGGATCACCGCGTGCACGGTGTCTCCATCCGCCAGCGCGTCCTCCAGCCGCCGGAGGACCACCGCGCCGGCGCCGCTGCTGCGCACGGTGCCGGCCGCGCGCGCGTCGAAGGCGCGGGTGTGGCCGTCCGGCGAGGCGATGCCGCCCTCCTCGTAGAGGTAGCCGGCCTGCTCGGGCACGCGCACCGAGGCGCCGCCGGCGAGCGCCAGGTCGCACTCCCCGTCGAGCAGGGCGCGGCACGCCAGGTGGACGGCGACGAGCGCGGTCGAGCAGGCGGTCTGCACCGCGAGGGCCGGCCCCTGAAGCCCGAGCTTGTACGAGACCCGGGTGGCCAGGTAGTCGGGGTTGTTCGCCAGCGAGACCGAGTACCGCCCCACGGCCGCGAGCAGGGATGGATGGCCGAGGATCTGGTGGACGTAGGTGTTCTCGCTCGCCCCGGCGAAGACGCCGGCCTCGCCGCGCCAGCGCTCGGCACCGTAGCCGGCGTGCTCCAGCGCCTCCCAGGCGGTCTCCAGGAAGAGCCGCTGCTGCGGGTCGAGGATCTGGGCCTCGCGCGGCGTGTGCTCGAAGAGGCCGGCGTCGAAAAGGTCCGTCCCGTCCAGCACGCCGCGCGCCCTGACGTAGGCCGGGTCCGCGAGCAGCGTGGGATGGACGCCCGCCGCGAACAGCTCCTCGTCGGTGAAGAAGCGGATCGACTCGACGCCGTCGCGCAGGTTGCGCCACAGCTCTCCCAGGTCGCGGGCGCCGGGGAAGCGGCCGGCCATGCCGACGACGGCGATGCGGCCGCCGGCCTGCGGGAGAGGGGGCGCCGCCGCCGGCTCCGGCTCCGCCGCGCCCGCAAGCGCCTCGGCCAGGGAGCCCACGGTCGGATAGCGGAAGAGATCGACCATGGGCAGCTCGCGGCCCAGGATCTCGGAGAGGCGCGCCTGCACCCGGGCGAGCAGCAGGGAGTGGCCGCCGAGGTCGAAGAAGTTGTCGTCCATGCCGACCGCGGCGACGCCGATCACCTCGCGCCAGACCGCGGCGACGACGCGCTCCATCTCGGTGCGGGGCACCCCGGCGACGGCCTGGACCGCCTCCTGCCGCGGCGCGAACGGGGCCGGCAGCGCCTTGCGGTCGAGCTTGCCGGTGGCCGAGAGCGGCCACTGCTCCAGGGTGACGAACGCGGCCGGCACCATGTAATCCGGCAGGCGCTCCAGGCACCAGGCGCGCAGCTCGGCCAGGCTGGGAGGCACCTCGGTGCGCGCCGGGATGAGATAGGCCGCCAGCCGCTGATCTCCCGGCGTGTCCTGGCGGACCATGGCCACGGCCTCGCGCACGCCCGGGTGCGCCGCGAGCACGGTCTCGATCTCGCCGAGCTCGATGCGGTAGCCGCGCAGCTTGACCTGGGAGTCGAGCCGGCCGAGGAACTCCAGCGTGCCGCCGGTCCGGTAGCGCGCCCGGTCGCCCGTGCGGTAGAGGCGCGCGCCGGCTTCCGGACCGACCGGATCGGGAACGAAGCGGTCCGCGGTCAGGTCCGGCGCCTGCGCGTAGCCCAGGGAGAGGCAGGGACCGCCGATATGGAGATCGCCCGGCACGCCGGCCGGGCACGGTCTCAGCTCCGGGTCGAGCACGTGGTAGCGGGCGTTCGCGATCGGCCGGCCGTAGGGGATGCTCTTCCACGCCGGGTCCACCTCGCCGACCGGATGGAAGTTCGACCAGATGGTGGCCTCGGTGGCGCCGCCGAGGCTCACCACCCTGGCGCCCGTGAAGGCCTCGCGGACCCGGTCGGGCAGGCTCACCGGGATCCAGTCGCCGGAGAGGAAGACCAGGCGCAGGGCCGTCCCGCTCGCCGCAGCGGGGAAGAACGGCACGAGCTGCTGCAGGGCGGCCGGGGCCGAGTCCCAGAACGTGATCCCCTCCTCGGCCAGGATGCGCGCCAGGCGCTGCGGATCGCGCGACTCCGCCCGCGAGGCGATCCGCACCGTGCCGCCCGCGGCGAGGACGCCGAGCAGGTCGTAGACGGAGAGGTCGAAGGACAGGGCCGTCACGAAGAGCAGCCGGTCGGAGGGGCCGACGCCGAAGGTGCCGTTCACCCAGCGCACCAGGTTGACCGCGGGCCGGTGCCGGACCATGACGCCTTTGGGCGTGCCGGTCGAGCCCGAGGTGAAGATGACGTAGGCGAGGTCGTCCGGTCCGGCGCGGCGCGCGACCGGCGCCCCGGCTCCCGGCTCGTCCAGGCAGACGGCACCGGCAGCGGGCAGCCCGGCCTCCCCGAGCGCCTGCCGGCGG
>JBJMGZ010000080.1:0-5225 GCA_045807605.1 Thermoanaerobaculia bacterium
ACGACTTCTTCGCGCTCGGCGGCAACTCGATCTCGGGCGCCATCCTGATCAACCAGCTCCAGGAGAAGCTCGGCGAGATCGTCCACGTGGTCGTCATCTTCGACGCGCCCACGGTCGAGCGCATGGCCGCCTACCTGGTCGCGGGATATCCCGAAGCGGTGGCGCGGACCTGGGGCCGCGAGAGCCTGGGCGAGGCTTCGGCTGTCCGGGGCGACACCGGACGGATCGGCGACGAGCAGGTCGCGCTGCTCCGCGCCATCGTGGCTCCCTTGACTCCACGGGCAAGCGCGGAGCCGAAGAACCCGCCGGCCGTGTTCCTCCTGTCGCCGCCGCGCTCGGGCTCGACGCTCCTCCGCGTCCTGCTCGCCGGCCATCCGCGGCTGTTCGCTCCGCCCGAGCTGGAGCTGCTCAACTTCAATACCCTGGCCGACCGGCGGGCCGCCTATACGGGCCGCGACAGCTTCTCGCTCGAAGGGCTGATCCGCGCCGTCATGGAGATCCGCGGCTGCGGCCCGGAGGAGGCCGCGGAGACGGTCGAGGCCTGGGAGCGCGAGGGCTGGACCGTGCGGCGCGCCTACGGCCGGCTCCAGGAGTGGCTCGGAGACCGGGTCCTGATCGACAAGACACCCTCCTACGCGCTCGACCTCGAGATCCTCCGCCGCGCCGAGGCCGACTTCGACGGCGCGCGCTACATCCACCTGCTGCGCCACCCGTACGGCATGATCCACTCCTTCGAGGAGGCCCGCCTGGAGCAGGTCTTCTTCCGCTACGGCCACCCGTTCACCCGGCGCGAGCTGGCCGAGCTGATCTGGCTGGTCAGCCAGGAGAACATCCTGCGCTTCCTCGACGGCGTGCCGGCGCAGCGGCGCCACCTCGTGCGCTTCGAGGACCTCGTCCGCGACCCGGAGCCGGTCCTGCGCGGCATCTGCGGCTTCCTCGGGCTCGACTTCCAGCCGGCCATGCTGCAGCCCTATCAGGACCGCAGCCGGCGGATGACCGACGGCCTCCACGCCGAGTCCCGCATGCTCGGCGACGTCAAGTTCCACTCCCACGACGGCATCGACGGGAGCACCGCCGAGCGCTGGCGGGAGGCGTACCGGGAGGATTTCCTGGGCACCCCCACGCTCCGCATGGCCGCCAGGCTCGGCTACGAGGCCCGGGCTCAGGCCACGGCCGGCATCCCGCGCCGCGCCTGGCGGCCGGGCGAGCCGCGGCCGCTCTCGTTCTCCCAGGAGCGGCTCTGGTTCCTCGGCCAGTTCGACCCGGACAGCTCCTTCTACAACATCACCAACGTCCTGCGCTTCACCGGGCGGCTCGACGTCGGCGCCCTGGAGCGGAGCCTGGACGCGATCCGCCGGCGCCACGAAGTGCTGCGCACGGTCTTCTCGGCCTCCGCCGCCGGCCCGTTCCAGATCATCGTCGAGCCGCCCGCCGTGGGCCTGCCCGTCATCGATCTCTCCGGCCTCCCGGACGGCCTGCGCGAGCGCGAGACCTCCCGCGTCGCCCGCGAGGAAGGGTGGCGGCCGTTCGACCTCGCCGCGGACCCCATGCTGCGCACGCCGCTGCTCGAGCTGGGAGAGGACGACCACGCCCTCGTCGTGGCCATGCACCACATCGCCTCGGACGGGTGGTCCATGGGCGTGTTCCTCTCCGAGCTGTCGGACCTCTACCACTCCGCGGCGCGCTCGGGATTGCCGGAGCTGCCGATCCAGTACGCCGACTTCGCCGTCTGGCAGCGCGGCCGGTTGAGCGGCGAGGCGCTGGACCGGGAGATCGCCTGGTGGCGCGAGGCCCTGGCCGGAGCCCCGGCCCTGATCCAGCTCCCCACCGACCGGCCGCGGCCGGCGCTCCAGCGCTTCCGCGGCGACCAGGTGCAGGGCTTCCTGCCCGACGATCTGAGCGCCGCGGCCGTCGAGCTTGGACGCCGCCATGGCGCGACCTCCTTCATGACGCTCATCGCCGCCTTCGAGGCCCTGCTGTCCCGGATCTCGGAGCAGCCGGAGGTCGTGGTCGGCACCCCGATCGCCGGCCGCAACCGGCCCGAGGTCGAGACCCTGATCGGCTTCTTCCTCAACACCGTGGTGGTGCGCGGCGACGTGTCGGGCAATCCGGACTTCCGCGAGCTGATGGCCCGCTCCCGCAAGGCGGCCCTGGGCGCCTTCGCCCACCAGGAAGTCCCGTTCGAGAAGCTCGTCGAGGAGCTGCAGCCCCAGCGCAGCCTCACCCACTCGCCGATCTTCCAGGTGATGTTCGCCCTGCAGAACCTGCCGCCGCGCCGCTTCGAGCTGCCCGGCCTGGAGATCGCCGTCTACAAGACCGGCGGCGGCACCTCGAAGTTCGACCTGAACCTGCTCCTGACCGAGGTCGGCGACCGCCTCCTGGCGACCCTGGAGTACAACTCCGACCTCTTCGACCGCGCCACGGCGCTGCGCCTGCTCGGGAGCTTCGAGGCCCTGCTGCGCGGCCTGACCTCGGACCCCGGCCGGCGGCTCGCGGACATCCCGTTGGTCGGCGAAGCCGGGCGCCACCAGATGCTGCGCGAGTGGAACGATACCCGGGCGCCGTTCCCTTCGGACCTCTGCCTGCACCAGCCGTTCGAGGCCCGGGCCGCGTCGGCGCCCGAGGCCGTGGCCGCGGTCTTCGCGGGCCGGAAGCTGACCTATGGCGAGCTGAGCCGCGACGCCAACCGCCTGGCGCACCGGCTGCTCGCGCTGGGAGTCGGCCCGGGGCGCCTCGTCGCGGTGCACCTGGAGCGCTCGTTCGAGATGCTGGTGGCCGTCCTGGCCGTCCACAAGGCCGGCGGCGCCTACGTCCCCGTCGAAGTGAGCTGGCCGCTCGACCGCCTGCGCTACATCCTGGAGAGCGAGGCGATCGCGCACCTGGTCACCAGCTCCGCGCGGCTGGAGGCCCTCGCCGCCATGCCCCCGGTCGCCTCTCTCGCCCACGTGATCCGCGTGGACGGCGCGGAAGAGACCGGCACTCTGGTCACCGATCCCGAGGCGACCGCCGGTCCCGAGGATCCGGCCTACGTCATCTTCACCTCCGGCTCCACCGGCCGGCCCAAGGGCGTCGTGGTCCGCCACCGCCCGGCCGTGAACCTCGTCCACTGGGTGAACCGCCGCTTCCAGGTCGGCCCCGGCGACACCCTGCTCTTCGTCACCGCCCTGTCGTTCGACCTCTCCGTCTACGACATCTTCGGCGTCCTGGCCGCCGGCGGCACCGTGCGCATCGCCTCCGAGGCCGAGCTGCGCGATCCCGAGGCGCTGGTGCGCATCCTGCTCGACGAGCCGATCACCTTCTGGGACTCGGCGCCCGCCGCCCTCCAGCAGCTCGTGCGCTGGCTGCCGGCCGATCCTCAGACTGCGGCCCTGCGCCTGGTCTTCAACTCCGGCGACTGGATCCCGGTCACCCTGCCGGACCGGGTGCGCCAGACCTTCCCCGGCGCGGAGTTCGTCAGCCTGGGAGGCGCCACCGAGGCGACGGTCTGGTCGAACGTCTTCCCGGTGGCCGACGTCGCGCCGACCTGGACGAGCATCCCCTACGGCCGGCCCATCGAGAACGCCCGCTACCATGTCCTCGATCTCCTTGGGGGGGGTCTGAACCCCTGCCCGGCCGGCGTTCCGGGCGACCTCCTGATCGGCGGCGGCTGCCTCTCCGACGGCTATGCCGGCTCGCCCGCGCTGACCGCGGAGAAGTACATCCCGGACCCGTTTGGAGAGGAGGCCGGAGGCCGCCTCTACCGCACCGGCGATCGCGCGCGCTATCTCCCGGACGGCAACCTGGAGTTCCTGGGCCGGAGCGACACGCAGGTCAAGGTGAGGGGCTACCGCATCGAGCTGGGAGAGATCGAATCCGTCCTCGCCTCCCACCCGGCCGTGCGGGAGACCATGGTCCTGGCGCGCGAGGACATGCCGGGCGACCAACGGCTCGTGGGGTATTTCATTCCAGGGGAAGAAATCCCGGACGCCCTGGAGCTGCGCCGGTTCGTCCGCGAACGGCTGCCGGAGTACATGGTCCCATCCGCCTTCGTCGCCATGGAGGCCTGGCCCCTCGCCGCCACCGGCAAGCTGGACCGCAAGGCGCTCCCGCCTCCCGAGGGAGTGAAAGCCAGGCCCGAGGCCCCGGCCCTGCCCCGCACCGGGCTGGAGAGGACCATCGCGGAGATCTGGAAGGAGGTCGTCGGCCTGGCCGAGGTCGGCGTGCGCGACAACTTCTTCGACGTCGGCGGCCACTCCCTGCTCATGGCCCGCGTCCACGCGCGCCTGGAGGAGACCCTCGGCCGCCGGCTCTCCATGGTCGACCTCTTCCAGTACCCGACCATCGCGGCCCTCGCCGCCCACCTGAGCCCCGGCGCGGAGACCGCCATGCCGGCGCCAGCCGCGGCGCTCCCGGCGGCCGGAGGCGAGGATGTCGCGATCATCGGCCTCGCCGGACGGTTCCCCGGCGCCCCGAACGTGGAGGCCTTCTGGCGCAACCTGCGGGATGAGGTCGAGTCGATCCGCACCTTCACGGACGAGGAGCTGCGCGCCTCCGGCCATGGCGGCGAGCTCCAGGACCCGCGCTTCGTCAAGGCCCGCGGCGCGCTCGACGGCCACGATCTCTTCGACGCCGCGTTCTTCGACTATCCGCCGCGCGAGGCCCAGGTCATCGATCCCCAGCAGCGCCACTTCCTCGAATGCGCCTGGGAGGCGCTGGAGAACGCGGGCTACGGCGCCGCGGCCTGGCGCCGCCGGGTCGGCGTCTTCGCCGGCACCACCGGCAACACCTATATGCTCAACCTGCTGCTCAATCCGGACATCCTGCGCTCCGTGGGCCGGCTGCAGATCACGATCTCGAACAACGCCGACTACCTGTGCACCCGGGTCTCCTACAAGCTGAACCTCCGCGGTCCGAGCCTCAACGTCCAGACCGCCTGCTCCACGTCGCTGGTAGCGGTCCACCTCGCCCGCCTGAGCCTGCTGCGGGGCGAGTGCGAGATCGCCCTGGCCGGCGGCGTCTCGGTCAAGCCGCTGGAGGTCGGCGGCTATCTCTACAGCGAGGGCGGGATCAACTCTCCGGACGGCCACACCCGCGCCTTCGACGAGAGTGCCCAGGGGGTGGTCGGCGGCAGCGGCGTCGGGATCGTCGTCCTGAAGCGCCTGGCGGACGCCCTGGCCGACGGCGACACGATCCACGCCGTGATCCGTGGCTCGGCGATCAACAACGACGGCTCCGGCAAGCCGGGC
>JBJMGZ010000081.1:0-7822 GCA_045807605.1 Thermoanaerobaculia bacterium
CTGCTGATGTCCGAGCCACATCGCCAGCGAATCCGTCTCGATGGATCGGTTTATGCCATCCAAGGGCAGGCCTTCTCTGTCACGATCGGCACCGGGCCAGAGGCGGGCCCACATGCACCAGGTGGCCGTGCGCGAGGCGGACGGGTTCGGGGTGTTGCCGGGGGTGCGGGATTTGGGGCGGTGATGCTCCATCTTCCTAAACGCACTGCGGCTCTGAATCCAAATGTAGGGGAGGGGCTTGCCCCCTCCCGGGTGGGGGAAGCTACCGAGAGAGTCATCGCAAGCCCGCAGCCTCTCCCCTCCCGGGAGGGGGCAAGCCCCTCCCCTACTTACTGCTGATGTCCGAGCCACGCCGGCAGCGAATCCGTCTCGATGGACCGGTCTATGCCCTCCAAGGGCAGGCCTTCTCCGTCACGATCGGCACCTCACCCCGGGCTCCTGTTTTTGAGGAGCAGCAATTCGGACTGGAGTGCATTCGGATCTTGAGCGACCTGCAACAGGAGAGGGGCAACTCCGTCTATGCCTTCTGTCTGATGCCAGACCATGTGCACCTGCTGCTGGAAGCGACAGCGGCCTCCCCGCTGCCCGGTTTCGTGGGGCATTGGAAGTCGCTCTGCTATCAGGCTCGTCGCCAGCGAGGCAACCCGCGCGCCTTTTGGCAGAGGAGCTTTTTTGATCGAGCCATTCGCGCCAGTGAGGATCTTCGCGAGGCGGCTCTCTATATCTTGAACAACCCGGTCCGGAAGGGGCTCGTGGAGGACTTCCGCTCGTATCCGCTTTGCGGCTCGTTGCAGTGGGAAATCTGAGCTTCCCCCGCCCGGGAGGGGGCAAGCCCCTCCCCTACATCCTCCCAGCCTCGATTCCATCTCCCCTCGTTGCGCCTCCCGCTCTGAACGCGTACCATGCCCGCAGTCTCTTCGGGACCCTTCATGAAGCGCCGTTTCGACTTCTGGGCATCGCTGCTGCCGATCGCTGTGGCGGGCATCCTGCTGGCGCTCGCGCCACGGCTGCCCTGGCTCGCGCCGATCGGCCAGCCTTCGCCGGGTTTGCTGCTCCTCCTGCTCGCGGCCGGCGTGGCAGGCGCTTCCCACCGTCCGCTCAAGGGCGAGACGCTCGGGCTGGGCACTCTGGTGCTGCCCTCGGCCTTGCTGCTCTCGGGCGCGGGTCCGGCGGCCGCCCTCGGGGCTTCCTGCTTCGTGCTGGCCGAGCTCGGCCTGCGGCTCTTGCGGCGCCGGTCGGCTCCGCGGGCAGCCGAGCAGCGCGGGCTGCTCCGCATCCTGGAGAGCGCGGGCCGCGCCACCCTGGCGATCCTCGGGGCGGGCGCGGCGTGGGCCGCGGTCCGTTTCCTGTGGGGACCGGCGGGCGCCTTCGCTTTCGCGGCCTTCTTCTATCTCTTCCTCTGGATCGGCCTGGAGATCGCCGACCGCAAGGTCCGGCGGCCCGAGCAGCCGCTCCGGCTGGCCGTCCTGCTCCCTCCCTTCGGGATCGACGCCCTGGGCTGGGCTCTCGGCGGGTTCGTGGCCGTGGCCGGGACCCGCGGCGGCTGGGGGCTGGCTGCCGCCCTGCTTGCCGGACTGGCTCTGCTCGTCCTGGAGGCGACCCGCAACGGGTTCCTGCTGGAGCGGGCGCGGCACCGCGTCCGCGATCTCGAGCGGCTGGGGCGGGCCGGCGACCGCCTGGGAGAAAAGGAAGCGGAGCTGGTCCAGCTCGTCGAGCGGATCCGCGACGAGAGCGCCAAGGTCCTGCCCGAGCCCTGGTATCACTGGTACCACTTCGAAGCGCTCGCGCCCGGCTGGGAGCTGCGGAGCTGGTGGTCGGGTCCCGACGGCGAGCTGGAGGAGGGCGTGCCCGAGCCGGGCAACCATGCGCCCGTGATCCTCGGCTTCCACCGCCGCGCCGCCTGGCGGATCGAGGAGCGCCAGCTCCGGGCCTTCGGGCAGATCGTCGCCCGGGTGCGGTTCTGGTGCGATCCGCGCAAGCTGGACCCGAAGGCCATCGACCTGCTGGACCTGCTGATCCCGCAGGCGAGCCTCTCGGTGCAGCGCTGCTTCGCCGGCAAGGAGGCCCAGGAGGACCCCTTGACCGGCGCGCTCCTGCGCCGCGCCCTGGAGCCCCGGCTCAACCAGGCGTACGGCCGGGTGCTCCAGAACGGCGGCGCCATGTCCGTGATCCTCTGCGACATCGACCACTTCAAGCGCATCAACGACACCTTCGGCCATGCCGTGGGCGACCGGGCGCTCGTCGCGGTCGCCGGGGTGCTCAAGGGGAGCCGGCGGGACGGCGACCTCTGCTGCCGCTATGGCGGCGAGGAGTTCCTCCTGCTGGTGGACGGGGTCGGCGGCGAGGACGCCCTGGCCATGGCCGAGCGGCTGCGCAAGAGCGTGGAGGAGCTCCCCTTCGAGGTGGACGGCCGGCGCGTGCCGCTCACCTTCAGCGCCGGGGTGGCGAGCTTCCCCGACCTCTACATGAAGTCCGCGGCCGAGCTGATCCTGTTCGCGGACGAGGCGCTCTACGAGTCCAAGCGCCGAGGCCGCAACCGCTGCCTCCTCGACCTCGGCCAGGGCAAGTACCTGGACGTCGAGGGGAACATTCTCACCACGGGCGAGGCGACCACGGCGCCCGAGCCGCCGCGGATCTTTGCGTGATTCACTCCGGCCGGTAATCCATCAGGACGGGCGGCTGCGCCTCCGGATCTTCCAGCAGGCGGAGAGCCGCCTCGAGGACCGCGTGCTGCCGCGGCGGATCGTCGGGACGGTCGAGCGGATAGCCGTGGGGGAAGGGGACGAAGAGCGCCCGCGGCGGCCGGACCTCCTCGGCGACCTTCCTGAGGAGGATCAGGGTGACGGTCGAGATCCCCTGGCGTTCGAGCTCGGCTGCGACCAGACTCACGGTCTGGTTGCACATCGGTCAGACGGGGACCAGCAGCGCCACGTCCACCCCGTCTTCCACCATCCGGCGCGCGGCTTCGGGGGCGTGGTCACGCACGAGCCTCCCCGGCGCGGTGATCGAGCCCATGAAGGAGAGATGGCGGCGGTTGAGCGAGCCGATCCGGCCGCGCTCCACCAGCTCCCGCGCCCGGTCCAGGGGGAAGGCGAGATTGGGATCCCGGTGCATCCCCTCGTGGTCGAAGCTCTGGCTCTTGTGCGCGTCGATCAGCGTGGAGAGATCGGCGTCCGACGGGATCTCGCGGAAGCTGCCGTCGCCTCCGGCCAGGGTCCTCGCGAAGGGCTCCTGCCCGGGCAGCACCCACCCCGCGCTGGAGACCAGGGCGAGACGGCTTTCGGAGAGCGGCTTGCGCAGCGGCGCCCAGGGCACCGGGTCGATCCGCCGCCAGCGGTAGCCCTTGACGAAAAACCGGACGGGTACGCTGAGCTCGTCGAGGGTCGCCATTAGGGGGATTAGGGGGAGGGCCGGGTTTCCAGGCGCACCTTGCGGAGGATCACGGGCTCCTTGGGCTCGTGGAAGGCGACGCCGCCTTCCAGGAACTTCTCGTTCACCGGCACGGCGCCGATCTTCTCCAGGACGTCCATGCCCTCGATCACCTGGCCGAAGACGGTGAACCGGCCGTCGAGGTGGGGCCGCGGGGCGAGGCAGACGTAGATCTCGGTGTTGCCGCTGTCCGGCTCGGCGGAGTGCGCCAGGCCGAGCGCGCCGGCGACGTGCGGGTGCGAGTTGAACTCGTCCGGCACTTTCGGACGGCCGCTCTCGCCGCCGTCCCCGGTCTGGATGACGTGCCCGGCGACCACCCGGTAGAAGGGCTTGCCGTCGTAGAACCCCTCCCGCGCCAGCGCCTTGAAGTTGGCTACCGTCTTGGGCGCGTCCTTTTCGAAGAGCTGGAAGACCATGGTCCCCAGGCTCGTCTCCAGGACGGCGACCTCGCTCGGGGCGGCCGGCGGGGGAGCGGTCTGAGCGGAGAGACTGGCGGCGGCCAGAAGAGCGAGGATGGCTAGAGCTTTCTTCATGACGGCCACTCTAGGGCAGGGGCAGCAGCGGGGTCCAGTCCCACTCGGGACATTGACCACCCAGGGGGGACATCTCCTGGCGCTCGGTCATCCGGTCCAGCGGCTCGGCCGCGCGGCGGAGGCTGTCGTACTCGGCCCGGTTGTTGCGCACCGCGTCGGCGAGCCAGGAAGGTTTCTGGTCCGCGGCGAGGTCTCCGGCGAGATCCAGGGGGATGAAGAAGGCATCCTCGGGCCGGTCGAGGATGCCGCGCTCCGCGGCTTGGCGAGCGAAGGTGCGGTAGAGGGGGGAGAGGCGGTCGAGCGCGGCGCGCCAGGCCTCCCGGAACCGGCCGCGGTAGCGGTCGTGCCCGGCGACGTCCGCGTTTTCCAGCGCCTTCCTCGCCGCCTCGGCCAGCCCCGGCACCCCGGCCCAGGACGGGGACATGAGATCGGGCGGGCCGAGCAGGGAGAGATTGGCCCGGCCCCGGGTGCGCAGGTTCCAGGCCGCCCGGCTGAGCACGGGAGGGACCTCCTCGCCGGCTGCCCGCGCCGCCCGGCGGTTGATGCCGGCGATCAGGTCGGCGAGCAGGGCGTCGCCGACCCGGGGGAGCAGCCGGGTCAGGGTGGAGCGGAACCCCTGCCAAAGCTCGTCGGGCGTCTCATCCCCGCGCAGTCTTGAGGGGTGTTGCGGCGTCGGCCGGAAGCGCAGGAGGCGAACGCGATGGAACGCCAGCGCTGCTCCGAGCTTCTGCGGGATGGCGGGGTACTGCGCCGCGCTCTCGGGCTCCAGCAGCGCGCCGAGGACCTCCTGCCCGCCGACCACGTCGGCCAGCAGGGGCCGGAGCTCCTTGCCATAGAGGTAGAGCCGCAGCCGGATCGTGCGCGCCGGCGGCGCGTCGGGCAGCGGGAGCCCCAGGTGGTAAAGGGCGTAGCGCAGCCCGGTTCCCACTCCATGGCGGAGCAGGGTCACTCCCAGGTGGGACAGGGGGGGCATCGGCCCCGGCGTCAGAAGGGCCCGGCTGTACGCGGGCCGCTCCTCGTAGAGGCCAAGAGATTCCGGCTGTGCCTGCATGTTGAGCTCTCCGGGGGGATAAGGTAGCACGGCGGGGTCCGGGGACCATGCGACAATCGATCCCGTGACCGACCTCGCGCTGCCCACCGCCCTCTCTCTGGCCGATCCCGAGCGCCCGGCCCGGGCATCTCTCGCCTCCCGGATCCGGCCGACCTCGGATGCCGACGAGATCCTCGACCTCTTCGTGGACTGGGCTTCGGAAGCCGGGTTCGAGCTCTACCCGGCCCAGGAGGAGGCGCTCCTGGAGATCATGGGCGGCCGGCACGTGATCCTGAACACTCCCACGGGCTCGGGCAAGTCGCTGGTCGCGCTCGGGCTCCACTTCAAAGCGCTGTGCGAAGGCCGGACCTCGTTCTACACCAGCCCGATCAAGGCGCTCGCCTCCGAGAAGTTCTTCGCCCTCTGCGACGAGCTCGGGGCCGAGAACGTGGGCATGCTCACCGGGGACGCCAGCATCAACCCCGACGCCCGGGTGCTCTGCTGCACGGCCGAGGTGCTGTCCAACATGGCGCTCCGCAGGGGAAACCGCCTCGACGCCCCCTACGTGGTCATGGACGAGTTCCACTACTACTCCGACCCGGAGCGCGGCGTGGCCTGGCAGATCCCGCTGATCGTGCTCCCCCGCACGCGCTTCCTCCTCATGTCCGCGACCCTGGGGGACGTCAGCTCGATCGCCGAGCACATCCGCAAGCACACGGAGATCGAGGTCGCCCTGGTCACCTCGGAGCAGCGGCCGGTCCCGCTCGACTTCGAATACCGCGAGACGCCGCTCCACGAGACCGTCGAGTCCCTCCTCGAAGCCGGCAAGTCGCCGATCTACATCGTCAACTTCACGCAGCGGGAGTGCGCGGAGCTGGCCCAGTCGCTGACCAGCATGAAGGTCTCCAGCCGGGAGGAGCGCGAGCGCATCCGCGATGCCATGGGCGGCGTACGGCTCGACACTCCCTACGGCAAGGAGTTCCGGCGCTTTCTCTCCTTCGGGATCGGGGTGCACCACGCGGGCCTCCTGCCCAAGTACCGGCTCCTCGTCGAGCAGCTCGCGCAGCAGGGGCTGCTGCGGGTGATCTCCGGCACCGACACGCTCGGGGTCGGCGTGAACATCCCGATCCGCACGGTGCTCTTCACCCGCCTGGCCAAGTTCGACGGCCGCAAGGTCTCGCTCCTCTCGGTGCGCGACTTCAAGCAGATCGCCGGCCGCGCCGGGCGCAAGGGGTTCGACACCCAGGGCAGCGTCGTCGCCGAGGCGCCGGAGCACATCATCGAGAAGCGCCTGGCCGAGAAAAAGCAGAAGAAGGGGCCGGCCAAGAGCGCGGCCAAGGGGGAGGTCTCCTGGAACCAGGAGACCTTCGACAAGCTGATCACCCGGCCGCCGGAGACGCTCAAGTCGCGCTTCCGGGTCACGCACGGCATGGTCCTCGATCTGCTCCAGCGCGACGCCGAGCTCGACGATCCGGACATCCGGAACTTCGACTCCCTGCGCGACCTCATCCGCCGCTGCCACGAGGAGGAAGGCTCGAAGGCGCGCCTTCTCTCGCAGGCGGCGGTCCTGGTGCGCTCGCTCTACCGCGCCGGGATCATCCGGATGAAGGCGGACGTGAAAGGCAACTACCTCTGGGCGGTGGTGGCCGAGGACCTCCAGTGGGACTTCTCGCTCCACCATGCGCTGTCGCTCTACCTGGTCGAGACGATCGGCCAGCTCAACGTCGAGTCCGAGACCTACGCCCTCGACCTGATGACCCTGGTCGAGTCGATCCTGGAGGATCCGGACGTGATCCTCCGCAAGCAGGTGGACAAGATCAAGCAGGAGCTGGTCGCGCAGCTCAAGGCCGACGGCATGCAGTACGAGGAGCGGATGGAGCGGCTGGACGAGGTCACGCACCCCAAGCCGCTTTCGGACTTCCTCTATGGCACCTTCAACCGCTTCCGCGGGGACCACCCGTGGGTGGGCGGGCACGACGTCCATCCGAAGTCGATCGCGAGGGAGATGTACGAGGGGTACCTGTCCTTCGCCGACTACGTGAAGAAATACGGCCTGCAGCGCAGCGAAGGCGTGCTGCTGCGCTACCTCTCGCAGCTCTACAAGACGCTCGACCAGACCGTGCCCGAGTATGCGAAGACGGCCGAGGTCTGGGATGCGCTCGGCTACTTCCGGGCGCTGCTCCACCACACGGACACGAGCCTCCTGGAGGAGTGGGAGAGCCTCCTCCACCCCGAGCTGCGCCTCCAGCGCCTGCAACGACACCAGGCCGCCGAGGCCCTCTGGTTGAAGCAGCTCCTGGCGGACCCCAAGGCCTTCGCGGCCCGGGTGAGAGCCGAGCTGCACCTGGTGGTCCGCGCCCTCGCCGAGAAGGAGTGGGAGGACGCCGCCGCCGCCGTGCTCCAGGACCCGGACGATCCCTGGACCCCGGAGCGCTTCGAAGAGTCGATGAAGCCCTTCTACGAGGAGTACGGCGAGCTGGTCTTCACCCCCGAGGCCCGCCGCCACCAGCACACCCACATCCGCGAGGTGGACGAGCGCGTCTGGGAAGTGGCCCAGACGATCCTCGATCCCCAGGGTGACAACCTCTGGGCCGTCCAGGGCCTCGTGGACCTGCGGGACCCGGACGTCATGGACGGGCCGCTGGTGAAGGTGGGGCGGGTGGGGGCGTAGAAAACGTGGATCTTGGCAACACCTGTCTCCTGAGTTAGAATCTTCCCATGGTCAGGAAGTGCTCGATCGCTGAAGCCGGGGATGACCTTCCGACGCTCGTGCGGGAGGCGGAGAGCGGTGTCCGGATCGAGCTGATCCGGGAAGGGAAGCCCGTGGCAG
>JBJMGZ010000082.1:0-5600 GCA_045807605.1 Thermoanaerobaculia bacterium
TCCCCGCCCGGGCGGGGGAAGGCCCGAGATCGCGCCATCTTCGCGTCCGGAGCCTCCGCCCACCCGGGCGGGGACAAGCCCCGCCCCTACATGGAAACACCTTGAGCGACCGGTGTTGGTCCTAAGCCTCGACCGGCCCCACCCGGAACCGCTCCAGCCGGTCCGCGAGGTCCAGCACCTCGGCACGGGCGGCGGGCCGGCGCTCCGCGAGGTCGCGCAGGGCGGCGCCGATCTCCTCCAGGTCGGCTCCGGGGGTCTCCAGCCGGTTGACCAGCTCGAGCAGCTCGCCGCGCGCGTTCTTGCGCCGGTCCGCCACGTCGCGCAGGCCTGCGATCAGCGCCGGGAGACCCGACAGCTCTCCGCTTCCGTTCCCGCCCGTGCTGCTGCCCGTGCTCTTGTCAATACTGCCGCCGCCGGCCTTCTCCCCGAGGATCCTGGCCTCCGTCCCCTCCCAGACTTCCTCGACGGCGTCGTCGAAACCGTAGGAATCCTGCCCGCCCCTCCAGGTCGCGAGCCGCTGCACCGACAAGCCGGCGTTGCCGTCGATCGTGGTCAGCCAGGCGGTGAAGTTGCCTTCCAGGCGGCGGTACGAGATCGGCCACCTCAGCTTGGGCAGCTCCGTGGCCGTCTTGGCGCCGCCGAGGTCGTCCCCGGCTTTCAGCAGCCGGTCCGCGAAGATGAGGCCCAGCATGTCCAGGTTGTCCGATGTCCAGAGCTTCTTCACGCGGCCGCTCTCGATGGAGTCGTAGAGCACGTCCCGCTGCTTGCACTTGCCGTAGTAGGGCTGGCCGGGCTCGAGCTTGTCATGGGGCCAGGCGCGGGCGCCCGGGGCCACGATCCCATCGTTCGTGGCGAACAGCCGGCAGAGCGCGTGGTGGTGCCCGAGCCAGCGGCCGGTGACGTCGAGGAGCTTCTTGCTCACGTCCGGCCGCGAGTCGCGCCGCTCCCAGCCCAGCCAGCGCAGGCCGAGCGCGGCGGTGAGCCACCACTGGCTATGGGACGGCGAGCACTGCTCGTTGGCGTTGCCCCGGGTCATGAAGCCGCCTTCGATCTGGTTGTCGTAGAACTGCACGACCCCGTCCAGCTCCTCGGTCTGCTGCGCGGCCGTCCCCTTCTCCAGCGCCCAGGTCAGGCGCGCCAGGCGCGCGAGCAGCTCGTGGTTCGGAGTGCCGCCCGCCGGGGAGTCGGGCGACCGCGGGCCGCCTGGAATGTTCGGCGGATAGTTGCCGTCGAGAACCATGTCACGCCACTTGCGGGTGATGCCCTTCTCAAATCCCATGGCAGCTCCTTGCTCTTTTGTGTGCAGTCTACTCCTCTTGCTTCTACGTTGAAAACGACGAGAACCTGACAAGCCCCTCTCCCGTACCCTCTCAACCGGCAGAAGGAAGTAGTAACCTATGCTTCATCCAAGCATGGACGAAACCATGAAAGTCCCCGTGCAACCCCAGGAGGTGGATGACTACGAGCACCTGCGTGCCGAGCTCGTCCGCGCGGTGTCGCGCATCTGCCCCACCTGGCTGACGAGCCAGGCCGACGACCTCGTGCAGGCCGCCCTGATCCGCGTCATGCGGCGCAAGAGTGAGGAGAATGCCCACATCTCTACGTCTTATCTGAAGAAGACGGCGTACAGCGCCCTGATCGACGAGATCCGGCGCTGTCGGAGGCTCAAGGAGGTCTCCCTGGAAGCAGAGGACGGGGGGATTCATCCCGAGGCCGAGACAGGCTCTTCACGGCCCGATCCGGAGGAGGTCTCCGCCGGGCACGAGACGGGGCGCGCGATCCGGGAATGCCTCGCGCAGATGGTGCGCCCCCGTCGGCTGGCCGTCGCCCTGCACCTGCAGGGTCACAGCGTCCCGGAGATCGGGAATCTGTTGAGCTGGGCGCCCAAGAAGGCGGACAACCTCGTGTACCGGGGAATGGCCGACCTGAGGGAGTGCCTGGAGTTGAAGGGGGTAAGACCATGACGATGATGAAGGACGATGAGCTGTCGCGCTTGCGAGCCGCATTCACCGCGCCCTCCGAGGCAATCTCCGTGGCCGCCACCACGGGCTGCCCCGAGCCGGACCGCATCTGGGAAGCCCTCCGCGGCGAGCTGCCGCCGGAAGAGATCCGCGAGGTCGTGGATCACGTCGCCCTCTGCGCCTCCTGCGCCGAGGACTGGCGGATCGCCATGGCGTTCGAGAAGGAGTCGCGGAACCAGCAGGAAAAAGTGGTCCGGCCCTTCCGCACCGCCAAACGCTTTCAAACCTGGATCGCCGCCGCCGCGGCAGTCCTCGTCCTGAGCGTGGGCGGCCTTTTCTACCAGCAGACGCAGCAGACGCAGAAGGTCGTCCCGGAGGCAGGGTATCGTGGCACGGGGCCGAACCTCGGGGCTGTCGCCGAACAGACATGTCCCCGCCAGGCCTGCGTGCTCACCTGGAAACCGGTCGAGGGCGCCGAGTCCTACGAGGTCCTGGTCAGCACCAGAGCCGAGCTGGCGACCGTCGCCGATCCCAAGGACCTGACCACGACGCGCTACCAGGTGCCCGCGAGCGCCCTCGCGGGCCTCCCCTCCGGCACCACGCTCCAGTGCATCGTCACCGCCGTCTTTCCCGACGGCCGGGAAGAACAGGTCTCGAGCTTCCCCGCCACGGTAAAGTAGCCCGTCAGCTCTCCGCGGTTTCGAAGAGCTCTTCCCCGCAGAGCCGGCAGCGCGCAACGTGGAGCTCCAGCTCCGCGCCGCAGTTGGGGCAGACGTCGGGCTGGGCCAGGATCAGGCCGCAGCCCGGGCATTCGGGCTCCCCTTCCCGGAGAGGCTCGCCGCAGGCCGGGCAGGCTCCGGGGTCGTCGAGGATCATGGGTACCGCCGGCGCCGCGGCCCGGGCGGCTTCCATCCGGCTGGCCGCTTCCAGGTCCCAGGGCCGCACGAGCGCGACGCCGCAGTCGACGCAGGTCTCGACCCGGAGCTGGTACTCGCCCCCGCAACGCGGGCAGACCTTGACGTCGAGGTCGTCCGCCGGGTCCCGCCGCCGCGGGCGCACCGGGGGCTGAGGCAGGGCGTCCTCCATCGAAATGCCGGGGACTTCCACCTGATACCGCGCCCGGTCGATCGCAAGGGCCGCCTCGTGGTCGGACGGCAGGACGTACAGGCTGGGGTCGCGCCGCCACACCGGCGGCATGACCCAATGGCGGATGCCGGCCTCGTCCAGATCCTCCGAGAGCCGCCGGATCCAGCCGACCGCCGCGGTGCGGAGGTTGACGCTGCCGGGAGGGATCGCCGGCTCTTCAGGACCCGCGAAGGTACCCCCCGGATCGGGGCGCGGCACGGATGAAACGAGGCTCGCGCCGCAATCCAGGCAGCGCTCCACCCACATCTGGAACTCGCTCCCGCAATCCGGACAGACCTTGACGATGTCTTCTTGCATGACGCCTCCTCGGCAGGATCAGATCTCACAGTCTCCGGCGGGACTCGCCTCCTGGGAAGTCCACATCATTGGGAATCCTGAGAAGCCGACAGATCCCGTCATAGACGAGATAGGCGGCCAGCTTGCTGTCCTGGAGCTTGCTCAGATTCTCCTTGGCCAGGGAGAGCAGCCGCTCGGTCTCGGCCTCCACGCGGGCGACTTTTCCGGCGGATTGCAGGACACCCAATCGCTCCTTGGTCATCACGAGGACACCCTCAATCTCAGAATCGAGATCCTCGATTTCGCGCCGGAGCACCCCATGGGCTTCCTTGTAGAAGCTCCTTCGCTTTTCCCCACTCTTCCAGTAGCGGACCCCAGGGTCCGATTCGAAACGCCCGGCACCCGCGTTCGGCTTATGCCTGAGGATCCGCTCAGCTGCCTCGTGCATTCTGGCAGTGGCATCCCGGGCGATCTGCAACTCGGCCAAACAGGCCTTGGTTTTCGCGTGATCCTCCTCGATCTGGCGATCGATGGACTCGATCTGGTGCCGGCTCTCGCGTACGATTTCCAGATCGCGGTCACGTTCTCTTGAGTCGATGCCGGGCTGCGGCGACGATGACTGTACCTGCGTCGGAGCTCCCGAGAGCGCGGCCGGACCCGCGGCCGCCGGTTCCTCCTGCGACTGCAATCTTTTCAAGAGATTGACCAAGCGAGAGACATCAGTACTGAACCGCGTATTGCCGATCTCGAGAGCCTGCCGCCGAGCCAGCAGACGGAGAGGCTCCGGGAGATCCAGGGGTGCAGGCATGGTCGCGTTATCGACGAGGATCGGGATGAGTCGGATCCGTCGATCGAGCGCCGCCGCGACCTCCAGGCGGACGAAGTCGAGCGGATCATCTATCTTTCGCGACTGACCGTCCTGGGCCAGCCAGCGGGGGCCAATGAGCGCCAGGAACACCGAGCAGGAGGCGACCGAGCTCTCGATGACTTCGACGAAGTCGACGCCCGGTTCGATCGCGTCGACATCCATGAAGATCTCCTCCCGTTGGAAGTGCTCACTCAGCGATTTGTGTAGGGCATGCGCGTAGCCCGATGTGTCCGAGCGCCGGTAGCTCAGAAAGATGGAAAAACCCATGGGTCAGAGGGCCTCCCCTGGCCAAGACTGCGCGAACCAGGATGACAAGATTCTACCTTGGTTGATGCTGGATCTGCAGGCGGCCTGGAAGACAGCGAGCCTCCAGCGTCAGAATGCCGGCGGTCCACGCTCCCCTCAGCTCAGACACAGGCGCAGCAAGGGACGCACCCGCGGCTGACCGTCGATTTCGGAGCGGATCTCGCCGACCCGGACGGCGCCCATGTGCAGGTAGAACGCCTCGGCGTTGGGATCGGCGTCGATCGCGAGGCCGCTCGCGCCCGCGGACCCGGCCACGGCCCGGGCGTGCTCGAAAAGAAGCCTTCCCAGGCCCTTTCCCATCGCCGCCGGACGGACCCAGAAGTGCTCGAGCGTCCAGTCCGGCGATGCTGGCGATGCTGCGACGAGGCCGTAGAACCCCTGGGCCTCGCAGCCGTCCTCCGCCAGGTAGACCTCGTTCCCGGCGATGAATTCCGGAGAGAGGGTCAGATCGTCCCGCCACAGCTCGATCCAGCGCTTGGGATATCCCCAGTGCCGCTTGGCCTCGTGGGCGACCCTCGTCAGCTCCGTCGCGTCCGATTCCTGCGCGCGCCTGATCTTCATCTGCCGGTGGGCCGTGATCGGCGGATCGTAGCACGCATCTGCGTTGACCTCCGCGGAGTTCCCGGACCTGCTGCGCCGGCGCTATCCGGCGGGGCAGATCTTCGAAACCGACCTCATCCAGTTCACGGGCGAGGTCGTCCCGAGCGACGGGAGATCGCCCCACAGCGCCTCGCTCCTGCTGCAGAACTGCTCCGACGGGCCGCGCTCGGTCACCATCCGCTTCGAGGCGGGCGAGGCCGCGAAGTACCTTCGCTTTCATCCGTCGGTCGAGGCGGACCTGGGTCCCGCGGAGGTGGTGAGGATCCAGGTGCCCGTGATCTCGCCGACCTACGAGGGTTCCTATCCTCTCTACTTCTCGCTGTCCGTGCGCGGGAGCGGCGGGCGTCGGGTCCGGACATGGCGCGCCAAGGTGCCGGCGAGGAGGGTCAAGGCAGCCGAGACGGTCGCGCTCCTCGCGGTCGGCCACCTCGCGGTCGGCGGAG
>JBJMGZ010000083.1:0-13657 GCA_045807605.1 Thermoanaerobaculia bacterium
CTCCGGAACCGGCGCGACGCCAGACGGCCGCAGGTGCTGATCCAGTTCCTGGTCTGGAAGGAGAACTACCGCTCGATCCCGGCCATGTACCGCCTCGCCCGGGAGATCGGCGCGGACCGCATCCTCTTCAACGGCCTCGCCTTCCTCACTCCGGAGCAGCAGATGACCGCGGCCGAGACGGACGAGATGATGGGGCTCTACGAGGACCTCGTGAGGACCGACGAGTACCGCCGGATCGGGGCCATCAACAGCTTCGAGCAGGACCTCTCGGGCCGCGTCGCCGAGATGAACCGCCGCGTGGTCGCAGACCGCGGCGGTCTCGCCCGGAGAGCTGCGCGGTTCCTGCGGCGGGACGACCTGACGGTGCCGGAGAAGGTGGGATCGTTCCGCAACGGCCTGCGGGCGAAGCTGGCCGACCGGGCGAGCCGCGGCCTCGACAGCTCCTGCCTGATCGGCTGGCACTCCATGGTGATCCGCACCACCGGCACCGTGGCCCCCTGCTGCATCCTGCAGGGCAAGGAGCTCGGCAACGTCTACCGGCAGTCGGTCCGCGACGTCTGGCACGGCGAGGCCTACAGCCGCTTCCGCTCCGAGCTCGTCCGCATCCTGCGCGAGGGCGCCGCCTGGCAGCACGACGAGGCCGCCGACCGGACGGTGGACTCGCTCTGCGGCATGAAGGGGGGATGCCCGGTGGGGACCTTCTACTACAAGCCGGACGTCCCCTTCCTGCGCTCGTTCAACCGCCTGCTGGGCTGACCGGGCCTACTTGCCGGGGTCCGCGTCCGCCAGGGTTCTCCCGCCAGCGGCTTTGCGGTATCGTCAGGCGTTCAAATCCGGGAGTGGACCGACGGGCAGGGGAACACCAGGAAACAACTATGTTGGACCACGACGATCGCGAGACCCAGATGCACGAAGAGACCACCACCCTCACCGGGGAGACGGTGGAGAATACCGTCTCCCCCGCCGAGGAGAACGCCGAGCCCATCGAAGAGGCCGAACACCACGCCGCGGAGCCGGGTCCCCACGCCGAGGAGCTCGCTCCCACCGCGGCCGAGGAGCAGGCCCGGCTGGAAGCCGAAGCCCCGCTCACCGACGAGCACGTCGCCCACGTCGAGAGCCAGAGCGCCCACGACCGCGCCGAGCTCGCGGCCGAAGGTGCCCGCTGGGGCCATGTCGACGAGGAGGGCAACGTCCGCCTCCATGGCACCGCCGAGGAGGGTGCCGAGCCCGGGCGGATCATCGGCAAGATGAAGGGCAAGAGCCCCGAGGCGGCCCTCGCCTCCTTCGCCCTCAAGTTCCGCCAGATCACGCAGCGGGTCGAGGACCTGGAGCGCGAGATGGCGGC
Organism: Thermoanaerobaculia bacterium; assembly: GCA_045807605.1. Lineage (GTDB taxonomy): Bacteria > Acidobacteriota > Thermoanaerobaculia > Multivoradales > UBA5704 > DATMER01. The sequence continues at coordinate 1,346 of JBJMGZ010000083.1, forward strand.
GCACGAGGACAGCACCCGCTTCGCCGGCCGCGTCCGCACCCTTCTCGGCTGGGTCCCCAAGGCCAACGCCCTGGGCGATTTCGACAGCCTCCTCGCCCGCCTCGACAAGCTGGACGAGGCCGCCCGCGCCCAGATGGAGGAGAACCTCCGCCGCAAGGAGGAGGTCGTCGTCCGCATGGAGGAGCTCGCCGAGTCGAGCGAGTGGAAGCCGACCGCCGAGCTGATCAAGAGCCTCCAGGCCGAGTGGAAGACGCTCGGGCCCGTGCCGCGCGAGCGCAACGACGAGCTCTGGCAGCGCTTCCGCGGCGCCGGCAACCGCTTCTTCGAGCGGCGCAAGGAGCACTACGAGACGCAGGACCGGGAGCACCGGGAGAACCTCCTCCGGAAGACGGAGCTCTGCACCCGCGCCGAGGAGCTCTCCGCCTCGACCGACTGGAAGGGCACCGGCGCCGCCTTGAAGGCCCTGCAGGCCGAGTGGAAGACGGTGGGACCGGTCCCCAAGGAGCATAACGAGATTGTCTGGGAGCGCTTCCGCAAGGCCAACGACGCCTTCTTCGAGCGCCGCCAGGCCCACTTCTCCCAGGCCGACACGGACCTGGAGGAGAACCTCCGCCGCAAGACGGAGCTCTGCGTCCGCGCCGAGGAGCTGGGAGAGTCGACGGACTGGCGCGCCACGGCCGAGGTGTTCAAGACCCTGCAGACGGAGTGGAAGGAGATCGGGCCGGTTCCCAAGGAGCAGAGCGAGGGTCTCTGGGAGCGCTTCCGCGGCGCCGCCGACCGCTTCTTCACCCGCCGCAAGACGCACTACGACCAGCTCGAGAAGGAGCAGAAGGAGAACCTGCGCCGCAAGGTCGCCCTCTGCGAGCAGGCCGAGACGCTGAGCGCGTCGGAGGAGTTCAAGGCGACGTCCGAGGCCCTCAAGGCGCTCCAGGCCGAATGGAAGGCGGTCGGCCCGGTGCCGCGCGCCCGGGCCGAGGCGCTCTGGGACCGCTTCCGCAAGGCCAACGACGCCTTCTTCGAGCGCCGCGCGGCCTGGTTCGCGGAGCGGGATCAGGACCGCTCCAAGAACAAGGGGGAGTGGCAGGACCGGCTGCGCGAGGCCCTCGACCGCAAGAAGGACCAGGCCGACCGCCTGCGCGAGTCGATCCGCTACGACGAGGACACGGCCGAGCGCTGGCGCACCCGGCTGACCGACATCCGGCCCGGCGCCCGCGAGCAGGAGATCCGGCAGGACATCGAGACCCGCCTCGCCGACATGGAGGTCAAGCTCGAAACCAAGCGTGGCAGGCTCCAGGAGCTGGAAACGGACATCAGGGCGATCGAAGCGAAGATGTAGGGGAAAGAACCTGAAGGACGGCAAGGACATCAGGGACACCAAGGACAAGAAGCACCTCTTTCGTCCTTGATGTTCTTGGTGTCCCTGATGTCCTTTCCTGGAGGGCGCATGTCGGAAGACGAAGTCTTCGTACTCATCGGCTGCACGATCGTCTCCCTCTTCACCTGGCTCCCCTGGCTCTGGCACGCCGGTTTCACCGCGCGCCGGTGCTCCAGGTTCGGCGACCGCTGGGGGCTCTTCGTCTTCCCGCTGATCTCTGCCGCGGTGCTCGCCGCGGTGCTGCGCCTCTACTCGTCGTGGGACGTGAAGAGCAATCCCGTCTACATCGGCTTCTACCTGGTCATGGGCGCGGCCTGGGTGGGGTTCGCCTCCCGGTTCCTCGCGACCTTCGGGCTGAGCGCCCGGGACGATGTGATCGAGCGGGGCAACCCGGCGGCGGCGTATGCGATCGGCGGCGCGCTCCTCGGCATCACCCTCTGCTTCGCGGGCGGCAACATCGGCAACGGTCCGGGGTGGTGGGTGGTCGTCTTCTGCGCCGCGCTCTCGACGCTCGCCTTCTTCCTCCTCTGGGGCCTGCTCAACCGCTTCACGGGGCTCGCCGACGCGGTCACCATCGACCGCGATCCGGCGTCGGGGCTCCGCCTCGCGGGCTGGTTCATCGGCTCCGGGCTGATCCTCGGCCGGGCCGTGGCCGGCGACTGGGTGTCCATGCAGGCCACGGTCGTCGACTTCGCCGTGACGGCCTGGCCGGTGGTCCTCCTCTGGGCCGCCGCGGTCCTGATGGAGCGCACGTTCCGGCCGACGCGGGAGCGCCCGTTCCCCTCGCCTCTGACCTACGGCCTGGCTCCCCTGGCGGCCTACGTGGCCCTCGGCGCGTTCTTCGCGGCGCAGGCGGGATGGTGGAGCTGACTCCTCCCTGGGTGCCCTGGGTGGAGACAGGTCCGGTCGATGCCGCCGAGCACGCGCGCCTCCGCCGCCGGGCCATCTTCGAGTGCTGCAAGTGGGACCCGCAGGTCGAGGACGTGTCGACCGTCGCGCCTTTCCCCCTGCTGCTGCGGCGCGACGCCTGGGAGGAGATCGCCCGCCTCTCCGAGGTCCTCGCCGCCGAGGCCATGGCGGCGGAGGAGGAGCTGGCCCGCCGCCCCGACCTCCACTGCGATCTCGGACTGCCGTTCTCCGTCCGCCGCGCGCTCCGGCATGGAGATCCTCCCCCGGGGATCGCCCGCGTCCTGCGCTTCGACTTCCACTGGACCACGGAAGGCTGGCGGATCTCGGAGGCGAACACGGACGTGCCCGGCGGCTTCAACGAGGGCTCCGGCTTCGCGCGCCTCCTCGCTCCGAGCTTCCCCGGCTCCGAGCCGGCCGGCGATCCCGCGGGGCGGCTGGCCGAGGCCGTGGCCTCCGCCACGGCGCCGGGAGCAGCCGTGGCCCTGGTCCATGCCACGGCATACACGGACGACCGCCAGGTCATGGTCTACCTGGCGCGGGAGCTGGAGGTGCGCAACCGCCGCGCCCTGCTCGCCGCGCCCGACCACCTGCGCTGGCGAAACGGCAGGGCCTGGATCGAGAGCGAGTGGTTCCAGGGCGAGCTCGACGCGATCGTGCGCTTCTTCCCGGCCGAGTGGCTGCCCAACCTCCCTCGCGCGAGCGGCTGGCGGCACTTCTTCCATGCCGGGAAGACTCCGGTGAGCAATCCGGCCACGGCGCTGCTCACCCAGAGCAAGCGCTTCCCGCTGGTCTGGGACCGGCTGGAGACGCCGCTGCCCGCCTGGCGGCGCCTCCTCCCCGAGACGCTCGATCCGCGGGATTCCGGCTGGAAACGGGACCCGGGCAGTTGGGTGGTCAAGCCCTCGCTCGGCCGGGTCGGCGACGGCATCGGCCTCGTGGGAGCCACGCCCGAAAAGGAGTGGAAGCCGATCCGGCGCGGCGTCCGCTTCGGCCCGCGCTGGTGGGCGGCGCAGCGGAAGTTCACGGCGATTCCCATGGACGTTTCGGGGGAGGCGGTCTACCCCTGTGTGGGGGTCTACACGATCGACGGGCGCGCGGCCGGAGCGTACGGCCGGGTGGCGCGCACGCCGATCATCAATCATCTGGCGCAGGACGCCGCGGTTCTGATCGAGGAGGAGGCACCGCATGGATGGCTCGCAGCTCTTTGACGTCTGGGCTCCGCAGGATTCGGTCTGGTCCCGCTGGGCCAAACCGGCTCTCTTCACGCAGCTGCCTCCGGCACTGCCCGCGACTCCGATGCCGGTCCACTCCGCCGATGCCTCGCCCCTGCCCGACCCGCCGGCGTTCGACGCGGGACCGATCGACACCTGGACGGCCTTCGTGGTGGACATGCCCGGCCCGCAGTCGGTGGATCTCGGCCTCGCCCTGGCGCGGGCGGGCTACCGGCCGGTGCCGCTGTTCAACACGGCGTACCACATGGCCGCGATCGTGCCGGTGGAGCCGATCCTGCGCAAGCTGCGGGACGGGGAGCCCGAGATGCGGAGCTTCGTGCTCCCGGCCGACGCGCCGCCCGCCTTCCTCCTCGATGCCAAGCGCCTCGACCCGGCCGCGATGGCCCTGCCGGGCAAGTTCGACAATCGCTGGGCGGTCTTCCCGCAGGACTTCCCCTCGGCCAACTTCCTGCTCTCTCGCGGCATCCGCCAGGTGATCGTGCTGCAATCCGACTCGCTCCAGGGCAAGCCGCGGCTCGACCTCGCGCACGTGCTGCTGCGCTGGCGCGAGGCCGGGATCGAGCTCTACGCGCAGGACCCGGACGGCCAGCACGCGCCGGGAGTCCTGCAGGTGGACCGCCCGTCCTCCTTCCGCAGCCTGTTCTATCGGGCGCTCACGCTGGCCGGCCTGCGGCGCAACAGCGCGGGCGGCTTCGGCTCGATCATCCCGGTGCCCTCGTCCTCCTCGGGAAGAAGCGGGTTCGGCTAGGACTTATACTGGGCAGAGCAAGGAGAAACCGACATGCACCGCACCCTCACCGCACTGCTCTGTTTGCTGCTCCTGTCCCCGTTGGCCCCTCTGGAAGCCAATACCGCGCAGAAGAAGAAGGGCAAGAAGAAGGGCGGCCAGGAGCAGCCCACGCCGCAGCAGGAGCAGCAACAGCCGCCGCCCTCGGCCCCCGCTCCCCCGCCGGCCGAGGTCAACACGGTGGACCGCCGCCTCTGGGAGTACAGGACCTCGGAGGCCCGCTCCGCCGTCAACCCCATCGCCGGCCAGGCGGACGGCAACGCGGGCGTCGCGATTGCCCTGGGTCGCGTCCTGGAGCAGGAGAAGAATTACGGCGAGTCCGAGGCGCGCCTCCGCAAGGCCACGGAGCTGGCGCCCTCCGATCCCGCGGCCTGGGTCTGGCTCGGCGAGACCTACCTGCGCGAGCGCAACAACGGAGCGGCCGACAGCGCCTTCCGCAAGGCCGCGGAGGTGGCCGGGGGGAACGATTACTACCTCGGAGTGGCCCGCCAGCGCCTCCGCCAGTACGACGAGGCGGTCGCAGCGTTCGAGCGGGCGCAGGGCTTCGGCGCCCTGGTGCCCTACCAGATCGGAGTCACACGGCTCTTCCAGGAGCAGTGGCAGCCAGCCCTCGATCAGCTCACCCGGGCGATCGATTCGGACTCGGGCCTCGCCTACGCCTACTACTACCGCGGCCTCGCCGCCGAGAAGCTGAACCGCAACGACCTGCTGGTCAACGACATGGAGCGCTTCCTGAAGCTCGCCCCCGACTCGCCCGAGGCGGAGCGGGCGCGGATGATCCTGCGGGCGGTCAAGAAGTAGGGGATCAGAACGCGTTTCCGAGCCCCAGGTAGAGCTGATAGCTCTCGTCCCCGGGCCGGCGGTCGAGCGGGAAGGCAAGGTCGAGGCGCAAGAGGCCCACGGGGCTTTTCATGCGGAATCCGAAGCCCAGCGACTTCGCGAGGTCGGTGTCGAAGGCTCCCAATCCCTCCCAGACCTGGCCCGCGTCGAAGAAGACGAGGCCCCTCAGGTCTTCGAGGAAGAGCGGGAAGCGCAGCTCCTGGTTGAGCACCAGGAGCGTCTCTTCGCGCGGGTCCCCCTCCTCCACCCGCAGGGTCCGCTTCTCATACCCCCGCACGGAGAACTCCCCTCCTGCGAAGAAGCGGTCGTCGCTGATCAGGCTCTGCCCCGACCAGGCCTGCGCCACGCCCGTCTGCACCGCCTGCGCCCAGACGACCGGCCGGCCGGCGACCCGGAAGGTGCGGTAGCCGTGGACCTGGCCGTAGAGGCGCGCATAGTTGAAATCGCTCCCCAGGAACGGACCGCTCCCCGACAGGTCGATGCTCCGGAAGACGCCGGCCGTGGGATCGAGCCGGTCGTCGCGGCTGTCGTGCAGGAACTGCGTCCCCATGTAGGGACGGCTGAGCTCCAGGTCGAAGGGGAAGAAGGGGTCCGGCTCCACCTCGAAGAAATGGATCGTCCGGTAGCGGAAGTAGAGGCGCCCGGTGGTCCGGCGCCCGAAAGGCCGGGCGAACTGGAGCGAGCTCTCGTCGGTGTCCCGCCGCAGGTCCCCCAGGATCTCATCCGGAAGCAGCTCGCGCCGGACCGAGCCGAAGACCTCCAGCGAGATCCCGGTGCCGTAGAGCCCTCCCGTGCGCAGGAACACCCGGCCGCTCCGGTCGTCCGGCTCGTACAGGCCGCGGAACCCGAGGGTCAGGCCGCGGCGCAGGAAGTTCGTGTCGCTCAGGTCGAGGATGGCCTTGGTCCCGGCGCCGCTCTCCCAGCGGACGCCGTAGCCGAGGTGGAACCGGGGGCTCTCTGCCACCGAAAAGGTCACGCGGGCCTCCCCCTCTTCCGGGCGGTCCACGGCGGCGGTGACCCGGGAGAAGGCGCCGGTGCGGTAGAGGCGGCCCTGGGCCTCGGTGACGGCGTTGCGGTCCAGCGGCTCGCCCGGCTCCAGGCCGGTCACACGGGTGAGCTGCTCCGGGCTCGTCCAGCGCTCGCCCTTGAACTCCACCTCGGCGAGCCGGACGGACGGACCCGGCTCGATCTCATACCGGACGGTCACCACGTCGGTCACCACGTCGTCCCCCCGAGTGACAGCGCGGACCACGGCATCCGGGTACCCGCGGGAGCGGAGCGAGTCCTCCAGGCGGAGCACCCCGGCGGAGACGAGGTCCGCGCGGAACCCGTCGCCGGAGCGGGCCTGGACCAGCGCCGCCAGCCGCTCCCGCTCTTCCCCCTCGACTCCAGCGATCGCCACGTCCCCGAACACCTGCCGCGGCCCGGGCTCGACCCGGACGGTCAGGCGCGGGCCCGCGACCTCGCGGCCGGCGATCGTCGCCTGCGGGTAGCCCAGGCTCCGGAGCGCGCCGAGGAGGCGGCGGTCGGCGCCCGGGACCGCGGCGGCCAGCTCGGCGCGGGAGAGCCGGCCGGGGAAGCTGCCGGCCGCGAGCCGGCCCAGGTCCGGATCGAGTCCCGCGATCTCGAGCTCTTCCAGCTTCTCCCGGGGACCGGCTGCGGAGCGGATGACCACGGTCCGCGGCCCGTCCGGGGCATCCCCGGCCTCGCGCCGGACCTCGATCTCGACCGCGGGATCCAGGTGGCCGGCGCTGCGGAAGGCGCGGACGGCGGTCTCCTTCATCTCCGCGAGCGAGCGCTCCTCGTAGAAGTCGGGCCGGTAGGCGGCGAGGATCTCGGGCCGGAAGGCCCGCGGCGGCTTGTCCCCGGAGAAGGTGAAATCGACGCGCGGCCCCAGCGTCACGACCTTGACGTTGAGGTCCACCCAGCCGTGCCGGCCTTCGACCGGCACCGCCTCGGCCGTGACCAGCGCGCCGGGATAACCGCTCCGGCGCAGGTGCTCGGCCAGGTCCACTTCGGTTTCGAACGGGGCCTCCCGGGGGACCGGGTCCTTCCGGCTCAGGCCGACCGCCCGCCGCAGGGACTGCCGGGTCCAGCGGGAGGTCCCGGGCGGGAGGTCGAGGCGGAGCCGGCGGAGGCGGTCGCTCTCCTCCCGGACCTCGCGGGTGCCGCCGAGGTTGAGGGTCTGCTGGAGGCTCCCCCCTTCGACGCTGTCCTCGGTGGTGAAGGCTTCGAAGGTGAACCCCGGGAGGCCGCGGAAGCCGTGGAGGTCGAGGAGCCAGATCCGGCTCTCGGGCGCGCGCAGGTCGACCGAGACGGCGAAGGAGGCGTTGGGCGAGAGGTCGCGGCCGATGGCGAGACGGGCGGTCGGATCGGTCTCGTCGAACAGCACCGGGCGCACGGAGAGCCGGGAGAGGCCGATCGACTCGCCGAGCCGCGAGACCACCCGGGCGCCGTAGTAGCCGGCGAGGCCGGAGGTCAGGATGTCGCTCGCCTGCGTCCCTCTCTGGTTCCGGTCCTGGTCCTTCTCCAGCGCCACCTCGGCCTCCGGCTGCACGTCGAGCGGCCGGCCGGCCAGGCGGACGATGCTCGGGTCTTCGAGCGAGCTGGTGGTCGCCATGTCGACGAGCGGGTCCTGGGCCGGGTTGCCGGTGAAGATCAGGGAGCCGCGATCGATGCGCACGGTCTGGCCGTAGAGCTCGGCGCGCCCGCCGGGATCGATCTCCACCCGGCCGCGGATCGCCGGAACCTCTGCCGTGCCGCCGACCTGGAGGCTGGTCCAGTGCGCCCTCAGGTCGGCCACGTTGTTGCGGACGCGGATGCCGTCCTCGGTGGTCACCGCGAGATCGAGATCGATCCGGCTGGCCAGGGTCTCCTCGGTGCCGGGGGTGTCCTCGGGAGCCAGGAGAAGCGTGAGCACCTCGCGATCCAGATTGATGTCGCGGACGAGCAGCCCGCGCTCGACGTCGAGCGTGCCGTCGAGCCGCAGCCGCGCCTCGTCGGTCAGCGGCAGCGGGATGCGGAGGGAGAGCACGCCGTCCACCCGGGTGGTCAGGCCGTAGTCGAGCCGGTAGGGGACGTCCTCCAGGTTGAGGCTCACCAGGGCGGCATCCTCCTCGGGCCGCGCATGGAACGCGAGGGTGCCGCCGTTCAGGCCGGCGCTGCCGCTCGCCTTCCAGGTCTCTCCGGACCAGGAGCCGATCACGGCCGGCCCCTCGATGCGGGCTGCCGCGGCAGGCCACCAGAACGAGGCTTCGGGACCGTTCGCAGCGAGGGTGGCTTCCAGCCGGTCGGGGGTGCCGCTGGCCGAGCCCGAGAAGGTCAGCGCGCCGGAGGCGATGCCGCCTTCCAGGAAAGGATTGAGAAGGGCGGCGTCGAGCGTGCCGCCGGCCTCGGCCGACAGGCTCCGGACGAGCGCCTTCAGGTCCTGCGCCGGCTTCCAGGCGGGATCGAGGTCGGCCGTCCCCTTCACATCGACCGCGGTGGCTCCGATCTCGGCGCTCTCGACCCGCAGCCGGACGGGTTGCAGCTCCAGCCGTCCCCGCTCCAGCCGGGCGATCACCGGGGCTTCCGCGGCCACGGTGCCATCCTTCGTCTCCAGGCTCAGGCGCTCGACGAGGATTTCACCGCGACCGGCGGCCGGAGCCGCGGGATCGAAGGTGAGATCGGCCGTGACTCCCGCCCGCAGGCGCTCGGGCCGCGCCTCCATGCCCAGGGCCTCGAGCAGGGACTCGGAGTCCACCTCGGGCGCCTGCGCATGGATCGAAATCTCGCCAGGGGCGGGCTCGATCGGGAGCGCCGCCAGGGCCTTCGCAAGCTCCGGGATCTGCGCCAGGGCGCCGAGCGGAACCGTGGCCCGCAGGCTCGCCGGTCCGGCGTCGGTGTCGATGCGGGGGGCGGACAGCTCCACGACTCCCTGGCGGAGGGTGGCCGTGAGCTCGGCCTCGCGCACCGGGTCCACCGGACGGATGAGGCGCAGGTCGAGGTCGGCGGTCTGGAGATCGACGGTGAAGCCTCCCGAGGCCGCGAACGTCTGTCCCTCGGGGAGCGAGCCGGTGAGGGATGCGATGCGGACCTGCTTGCCGTCTCCGCTCGCTTCGACGTGGAGGTCGACGAGGGTCGCGCCCGCGGCCAGGATTTCCACGCCGGAGGCATCCAGGCGGGCATTTCCCGCGGGCATCTTTGCGGCGAGGGTGCCATCCGCACCCAAAGCCACCCGCTCGGCGCGGACCGTATCCGGGACTCCGACGCGGGTGCCATCCAGAGAGATCTTTCCGGTGTAGGAGAGCGGATCGAGACGGAAGATGCCGTCCGACTCGACGTTCAGTTGCTCCGCCAGGGCCATGCCGGGCGCGTCGAGACCCTCTCCCGAGAAGGTAAGCCGGCCGGCGTAGGTCACCGGCTCCAGCTTGAGGGTGCCGTCCGATGCGATCTGGAAGCTCGCGAGCCGGGCGGTCGAGGACGCGTTCGGCCGGGCAAAGAGGCCGGTGCCGTCGAGATCGAGAGTCCCCGTATAGGTCAGTGGCCGCAGCGCGAGCGAGCCCTTCCCGCTGATCCGGCCCCGCTCCAGGCTCTCCAGATAAGGACGATAGGCGGCCTGGGTGACCTCGGCATCGACCGTGGTGCGGTAGGAGCGCGGAGAGCCGGAGAGCTCGATTGTTCCTGAAAGGCGACCAGCTTCGGCTTCCGGATGTAGGGGAGGGGCTTGCCCCCTCCCGGGTGGGAGGGAAGCTCCGGATTCAGCGGCGGCTGTGGCCTGCGCAGCTTCCCCCGCCCGGGAGGGGACAAGCCCCTCCCCTACATCCGGACTCAGCCCCAGCAAGGCGATCGGCAGGTTCTCCATCTCCGCCCGAGCCGACCCCGTCCAGGTCGCCACCCGCCCCTCCGCCCGGACCTTCACCCGAGCGCCCGGCTCCGGCACCCACAGGGCATCCACCTTGGCGGAAGGAGACGTCAACACCCCCGAGAGCCGCGCATCCGCCTCCAGAGTCCCCTGCACCGGAACGCCTTCAGGCATCGCCGCGATCAGCCGAGGCCAGATCGCCCGCACCTCCGCCACCGCCTGCGAAAGATCGGGGAGCCTCACCTCCGCGTCGATCCTCTCCGCCGTGCCCTTGGCGAGCTCCGCCCAGCTCGAAGCCGTGACCGTGCCGCGGACGTGCCGGCGCCCCGGCGAGCGCGGCAGGAGATCCCCCTCGGCCGTCAGCCGGACCTCCTGATCCTCTTTCACCCCCAGGTCCATGCGGACGAGCTGCCGGTCTCCCCGCCTCCAGGAAACCTTCCCCTTCCCCTCGACGCCCGGGCTGAGCTGGAGATCCGCCTCGGCATCCGCCACCGTGCCGGCCAGGGAGAGGTCCTGGAAGAGTCCGGCATCCACGTAGGGCCGCAGCACCTCCGCCGGGACGCTCCGGGCCGTGACCGCCACCCGGCCCTGGACAGGATCGGGCAGCCAGAGCTCCCCCTTCGCGCGGACGCTCCCGCCGGCCGGAGCTCCCGCGGCGAGAAGCCGGGGCTCGACCTGCACGTCGAACGTCGCGCGGCTCGAAGCCCCCTCCATGGCGACGGATCCCGATCCGGTCAGCCGGAGGCCGTCGCCGGTCGCCCGCACCCACTCGATCGAGACCGGCTCACCCTCCCTGGAAGTGACATGCGTCCCCAGTTGCAGCTCCAGGAGCGGAAAGCTGGGACGCTCGACCCGGGCCCGGGAGCTCTCGACGCTCACATCCCAAGTCCCCGCCACGTACGATCCGCCGCCCTCGACCTCGTCGAGGCGCCAGCTCCGGACCCAATCCGAGAGAGGGGGCCCGGGCGGCGGTCCGAGGACCGAGCCGCGGCGGAAGACCAAGCGGGTGATGCTGAATCCGGGCGGCGCCTGGGGGTCCGACTCGGGGAGCTTCGGGATGGGCGCCGACAGGTCGAGCACCGGGTCGTCGATCTCCAGGTTCCGGATCACCCGCACCGGCCCGCGGAGCGTCCCCATGTCCATGGAGACGTCCACCCGGCTGGCCCGGAAGACCGGCTTCGCCTCCGGAGCCCCGACCTCGACGCCGTCCAGGGCGAAGCCGTCCCAACGGACGTCGAAGTCGCGCGCCTTGAGGACGAGGCCGTACTCCGTTCTCAGCCAGCCGGCGATCTGCCGCAGGACCGACTGCCGGAAGCCCGACGAGCGCAGGGCCACGAAGACGGCGACGGGGACGAGCGCCAGCAGCACCGCCAGGACCACGAAGATCCGGCGGAGGCGCTTGCGGCGTGGGGAAGGCTCGGCCATGGTGGTCGAGCCATGTTAACCCGGCTCAGGGGGCCGGCCGCGTGTAGAGGTCGATGACCCGCTCGATGGCGCGCTGGCACACCTGGCAGAACGGCACCTGGTCGCGGGTGAACATGATGCAGTCGGCCTGGGCCCGGTAGTAGCCCTTGGCCGAGTAGTTCGCGCCCTCGAACGCTCCCACCTTGCCGGCGTACTTCTCGCTCCCCAGGAGCTTCGTCTCCGCCTCCCGCTGCTCCAGGAAGAGGGCGTCCATCTCCTCCTCCGGCCGGTTCTCGGCGCGGATCTGCCGGCGGCGCTTCTGGATCTCCGCCGATTGCTTCTCGAACGCCTCCTTGGACCACGGCGTGGGGATCGGCGTGCCCGGCTCGACCAGGTCCTTCCACTTGAGGCCGTCAGGTTCGGCGATATGGGCCGTGACGTTCGGCTCCCAGGGCTCCACCAGCTCCTGCGCCGGCTCGAACGCCACGTCCGAGGTGTAGTACTCGTCGGCCAGGCCTGCGAAGTGGTGCCCGAATTCGTGGATGAAGACGTAGGGCGACCAGAGGCTGTCCGCGGCCACGGTCGAGAAGAGGCCGAAGATGCCGCCGCCGCCATAGGTGCGGGTGTTGGTCAGGATCTCGACGAACTCGTAGGGCGCGAAGGCGGCCGTGTCGCGCAGGGCGCGGTTGTCGAAGGTCAGCACGTAGCGCTCGGAGCCGAAGGCGTCGTAGGTGGCGCCGACCGGCGAGCGGCGGTGCACGCCGGTCGACGGGCGCGAGATGCCGGACTCGGCGGCGGGCGGGCAGAGCCCCCAGACGTTGAAGTCGCTGCGCCGCTCCTTGAACGGCGAGGTGGCGAAGAGGATCTCGGCGAGCCGGTGCGCGTCCTTCTCGAACTTGCCCCGCTCGGCCGCCGTGTAGCC
>JBJMGZ010000084.1:0-5700 GCA_045807605.1 Thermoanaerobaculia bacterium
TCGCCGCCGCGATCTCTGCCGCGATGAGCACATCGTTGTGGTCGATGGCGGCGTCGCTCATGCCGGCTCCGGGGTTGCTCACCATGGAGATGGCGACGCAGCGCAGGCCCATGTGGCGGGCGGCGATGACCTCCAGCACCAGGGACATCCCGGCCACGTCGCCGCCGAGGGTCTGGAGCATGCGCACCTCGGCCGGCGTCTCGTAGCTCGGGCCGGCCAGGCCCGCGTAGACCCCCTCGGTCAGAGGAATGCCCAGGCGGCCGGCGGCCTCCCGGGTCAGCCGGCGCAGCTCCGGGTCGTAGGCCGCGCTCATGTCCGGAAAGCGCGGTCCCCAGTCCGGGGGGAGCTGGCCGCGCAGCGGGTTCAGGCCGGAGAGGTTGATGTGGTCCTTGATCAGGACCAGGTCGCCGGGGCGGTGCTCGGGCCGCAGGCCGCCGGTGGCGTTGCTAAGGAACAGCACCTTCACCCCCAGCAGCGCGGCCAGGCGGACCGGGAAGACCGACTCCGACGCGCTGTAGCCCTGGTAGGAGTGCAGGCGCCCGCGCTGGTAGAGGACCGGCCGGCCGGGCACGGGCTCGATCAGCACGACCTCGTGCGGATGCCCCTCGACCGGATGGCAGGAGAAGGGGAGGAAGTACTCCATGGCCACCGGCCCGCGCACGACGTCGCCCAGGTCCACGGCGAGGCCGGAGCCGGACACCACGGCCACGGCCGGCCGGGGCCAGCCGAGCATGTCCCAGCGGTCCACGGCTTCCTTCAAAGAGGTGGTCATCTCATCCAGCGGCTCATCCGGTTCCATGGCGCCGGATCGTAGCAGACTGGCCCGGGGGGGCTCTCCTCGCATAGGCTAGCGGTCATGTCCGAGCTCGACGAGCAGATCCAGAACCGGCGCGAGAAGCGCCAGCGCCTGGCCGACGCCGGGATCCAGCCGTATCCCCACCGCTTCGAGTGGGACCTGGAGCCCTCCGGCATCAAGGCGCGGCACGGGGAGAAGACCGCCGAGGAGCTGGAGCAGGCCGGCCTGAAGCTGCGGGTCCCCGGCCGGGTGCGCTCCATCCGCCAGCATGGCAAGAGCGTGTTCGTGGACGTCCACGACGGCCTGGAGAAGCTCCAGCTCTTCATCCGCAAGGACCGCCTGCCGGAGAAGGCCTTCCTGATCCTGGAGAACCTGGACCTGGGCGACGTGATCGGCGCCACGGGGCAGCTCATCCGCACCCGCACGGGCGAGATCTCCCTGATGGTGGAGGACCTGGCGTTCCTCTCGAAGGCGCTGCGGCCCATGCCGGAGAAGTGGCACGGCCTCGCCGACGTCGAGGTGCGCTACCGCCAGCGCTATCTCGACCTCGCTTCCAGCGAGGAGTCCCGGGCTGTCTTCGAAACGCGTGCGGCCCTGGTCAAGGGCATCCGCGAGTTCCTCGACCGCCACGGCTTCCTCGAGGTCGAGACGCCGATGATGCATCTGATCCCGGGGGGGGCGACGGCGCGTCCGTTCAAGACGCACCACAACGCGCTCGACCTGGAGCTCTTCCTGCGCATCGCGCCCGAGCTGTTCCTGAAGCGGCTGCTCGTCGGAGGCATCCCGCGCGTCTACGAGATCAACCGCAACTTCCGCAACGAGGGGATCTCGACCCGGCACAACCCCGAGTTCACCATGCTGGAATTCTATTGGGCCTACGCCGACTACCGCCAGATGATGGACTTCACGGAGGAGCTGCTGACCGAGGTGGCGGAGAAAGTGTTGGGAAAGACGGAGCTGACCTGGAAGGGGGAGACGATCGACCTCAAGCGGCCGTGGCGGCGCTTCACTATGCGCGATGCCGTGGCCGAGCTGGGTGGAGTCGAGGCTGGCCGGCTGGAGACGGTCGAGTCGGTGCGCCAGGTGATGGAGGAGCGCGGCCTCGCGATCCCCGCGGCCGGCACCTACGGCCACCTCCTCATGGCTCTCTTCGAGGAGACGGTCGAGGAGCACCTGATCCAGCCGACCTTCCTCACCGACCACCCGGTCGAGGTCTCTCCGCTCGCCAAGCAGCGGCCGGACGATCCGCGCTTCACCGAGCGCTTCGAGCTCTACATCGCCGGCATGGAGATCGCGAACGCCTTCAGCGAGCTCAACGACCCGGACGTCCAGGCCGAGCGCTTTCAGCAACAGGTCGCGGCCCGCGAGAGGGGGGACGCCGAGGCCCACCTCTTCGACCACGACTACATCCGGGCGCTGGAGCACGCCATGCCTCCCGCCGCCGGCAACGGCATCGGCATCGACCGCCTGACCATGCTGCTCACGGACCGGCAGTCGATCCGCGACGTCATCCTCTTCCCGCTCATGCGCCCCGAATGAGGCAATCACTCCTGCTGCGGAACCTGTCGTTCCCCTGGGTGCTCGCGCTGCGCTACCTGCGCAGCACCCGCCGGGACGCTTTCGCCACGTTCCTCTCCCTGGTGGCGGCGGGCGGCCTGGCCCTGGGAGTGGCGGCCCTGATCATCGTGCTCGCGGTGATCTCCGGGTTCCAGGAAGCTCTGCGGGGGGAGCTGCTCGGGCGGACTCCGCAGATCGAGGTGGAGCTGCCGGCCGGGCTCGACGCCGGCACCGCCGCCGCCGCCCGGGATGCCGTGCAGAAGGTGCCGGGCGTGGTCTCGGCCCAGCTCCAGGTGCGCGGCGGCGGATGGCTGGTGGCCGGGGGCAAGGTCCAGCCGGTCGAGCTGATCGGCTTCGAGCGCGAGGTCCCGCGCTCGTTCCCGGGCGCGGCGGGGAGAGCTCCGGGCCTCTACGTGCCCACGTCGCTCGCGGCCCGCTGGGCCCTGCAGCCCGGCCAGACGGTCGAGGTCGTCTCCCCGCGGCCGACGCTCACGCCGTTCGGACCCCAGCCGCGCGTCCGCAGCGTGCAGGTCGCCGGCACCTACCAGAGCGGCCGCACCCAGGAGGAGCGGGAGCGCATCCCGCTGCCCCGCGAGGTGGCCGAGACGCTCCTCGGCGGCTCGGACCGGCGCATCGAGGCCGCCGCCGCGGACGTGGACGCCGCCATCCCGGTCGCCGCGCGGCTCGCCGCCGTGGTGCCCAGGGGGAGCGTGGTCCGCACCTGGCGGGACCTCAACCGTCCGCTCCTCTTCGCCCTGCGCCTCGAAAAGGCGCTGATGTTCGTGGCCGTGTCGCTGGTGGTGCTCGTGGCGGCGCTCGCCCTGGTGGCGGACCTGGCGCTGATCATCTCGAACAAGCAGGCGGAGATCGGCATCCTGGGCACGATCGGGGCCTCGCCCGCGGTGCTGCGCCGCGCCTTCGTGCTCCTGGGCGGGCTCGTGGCCGGCTCCGGCATGCTGCTCGGGACGGTCCTGGGCGTCGGCGGCGCCCTGGTCCTGGACCGCTACAAGCTGCTGCCGGTGCCGGGGCAGGTCTACTTCCTCGACTACGTGCCGTTCCTGGTCAAGCCGGCGGACCTGGCGCTCGTGCTGCTGCTCGCCTTCGTCCTGGCCCTGGCCTCGGCGTTCTACGCCGCCCAGAGGGCCGCCGCGCTCGATCCGATCGAGGCCATGCAAAAATGAGTGTGACGGTCCGCGCCGCAAGCCTGCGCAAGACCTACCGCGACGGCGTCCGCCGGGTGGAGGTGCTCAAGGGGATCGACATGGCTGTCGAGCCGGGAGAGATGGTGGCGGTCGTGGGCCCTTCCGGGTCGGGGAAGTCGACGCTGCTTCATCTCCTGGGCGGGCTCGACCGGCCGGACTCGGGAACGGTCGAGGTCGCGGGCCAGCTCCTGTCGGCGCTGTCCGGGGCGCGCATCGCCGAGTTCCGCAACCGCACGATCGGCTTCGTCTTCCAGTTCCACCAGCTCCTGCCCGACTTCACCGCCCTGGAGAACGTCATGCTCCCGGGACGGATCGCGGGGCTGCCGCCGGCGGAGGTCTACGACAGCGCCCGCCGGCTGCTGGTGGAGGTGGGGCTGGAGGAGCGGCTGGAGCATTTCCCGAACCAGCTCTCGGGCGGCGAGCGCCAGCGCGTCGCGCTCTGCCGCGCCCTGGTGCTGGAGCCGCCGCTGCTGCTCGCGGACGAGCCCACGGGCAACCTCGACCCGGAGAGCGGCGAGCAGGTCTTCCAGCTCCTGCTGGAGCTCCAGGCGCGTCACCGGACGACCGGCGTGCTGGTCACCCACAATCCCGAGATCGCCGGCCGCTGCACGCGGATCCTGCGGCTCGACGATGGCCACCTGGTCGATCCTCTCGCCCCTCCTGCCGCCCCCGGGAATTTCTCCCCCGTTCCTCCTGCTTCAAACTCTTAGAGAACCCCATCGGCGTGGAGGCTCTGACGCCGGATAGGGGCGCGGGTATATGCTAGAATCCGGGAGCTTGGAAACACAGCGCGAAAGGGATTTGAAAACCCCGCTACTCCCGGGATCGAGAGGCAGACTGCATGTTTGAGAAGTACAACGAAAAAGCCCGTAGAGCCCTCTTCTTTGCCCGCTACGAAGCCAGCAAGCTCGGCAGCCGGGTCATCGAGTCCGAGCACATCCTGCTCGGCATCCTGCGTGAGGGGGAGGAGACGGTCACCGAGATCTTCCGGCGCTTCCAGGTGAAGCCCGAGGACATCCGGCGCGAGATCGAAGGCGAACGGGTGTTCGTCGAGCGCATCTCCTCGACCGCCGAGCTGCCCCTCTCCGAAGAATCCAAGAAGATCCTCGCCTATGCCTCGCACGAGGCCGAGAGCATGCTCCACGCCACGGTCGGCTCCGAGCACCTGCTCATCGGCATCCTGCGGGTCGAGGGCTGCACCGCGATGCGCATCCTGGCGCAGCACGGATTCGACGTCTACACGGTCCGCGAGGAGGTGCTCTCCATCTCCAAGGAGCGCGAGGCGTCGCAGCAGAAGAAGGAGCTGCCGTTCCTCTCCGAGTACGGCCGCGACCTGACCTCGCTCGCCGCCGAAGGGTCGTTCGACCCGCTGATCGGCCGCGACGAGGAGGTGGACCGGATCATCCAGATCCTCTCCCGCCGCACCAAGAACAACCCGATCCTGCTGGGCGAGCCCGGGGTGGGCAAGACCGCGATCGTGGAAGGCCTGGCGCAGCGCATCGTCGAGGGCAAGGTCCCGATCTTCCTCGCCAACAAGCGCATCGTGGCGCTCGACCTCTCCCTGATCGTCGCCGGTACGAAATACCGCGGCCAGTTCGAGGAGCGCTTGAAGGGCATCCTCAAGGAGCTCAAGGAGAGCAAGGAGCTGATCGTCTTCATCGACGAGATCCACTCCCTCATCGGCGCGGGCTCGGCCGAGGGGTCGCTCGACGCGGCCAACATCCTCAAGCCTGCCCTGTCGCGCGGCGAGATCTCCTGCGTCGGCGCGACGACGCTCAAGGAATACCGCAAGTACATCGAGAAGGACCGCTCGCTGCTGCGCCGCTTCCAGGCCATCCAGGTCAACCCGCCGACGCCGGAACAGACGCAGGAGATCCTCGAAGGGGTCAAGGACCGCTACGAGTCGTTCCACAAGGTGCGCTATCGCGCCGAGGCGCTGCGCACCGCGATCTACCAGTCGAGCCGCTACATCACCGACCGCCACCTGCCCGACAAGGCGATCGACGTCATCGACGAGGCCGGCGCGCGGGTCAAGCTCCGCCGGGTGCGCGACACCCAGAACCTGCGCCGGCTGGAGCAGGAGATCCGGCAGGTGGTCAAGGAGATGAAGGTCGCGATCTCCGACAAGGACTTCGAGCGCGCGGT
>JBJMGZ010000085.1:0-5427 GCA_045807605.1 Thermoanaerobaculia bacterium
CGCGATGCGCGAGCCGTCGGGCGAGAGCGTCAGGTTCGCCACGTCGAGCGGCAGGTCCGTCACCTGCACCGCCTGCTTGTCGCTCCCCGGAACGGGCACGCGCCAGACCTGGCTGGAGCCGGAGCGGGTCGAGAGGAAGTAGAGGCTCTTGCCGTCCGGCGCCCAGCGGGGAGTGGTGTCCGCCGCCGGATCGGCGGTCAGGGGCGCCGCGTCGCCCCCGCCGGTGCTCACGGTCCAGATGTCGGTGCGCCCGCGGTTGGCTTCGAAATCGGTGGTGCGCACGCTGAAGGCGATGCGGTCGCCGTTCGGCGAGCCCTGGAGCTCGCCGAGGCGCTGCATGGCGTGCATGTCGCGCGCGGTGAACGGATGGGGAGCCGCGGCGGCGGAGACGGCCGTCAGGCCGAAGGTCAGGAGAAAGAGCGGTTTGCGCATGGGGGAACTCTAGCAGTCAGGGAGCCGGTTTGTCGGCCCTGGCGCGCTTCAGGTCCCACGCCTTCGCCAGGGTCTCGTCATGGTGCATGACCGGGCTCTCGCGGAAGCCCTTGGTCAGGAACGGCCCGGTCCAGAACAGGAAGAGGATGAAGAACCGCGCCGCGCTGCGCTGGAGCCCCTGGCCGAGGAGGCCGCTGCGCGGAATCCACGGCCGCCCGATGGCCATCGCCACCCAGAGGAAGACGAACGGCAGCACCGGCAGCAGCCACCGGTTGAGCACGAGCGGATCGTCGAGCCCCGGCGGCGAGACCAGCAGCACGCCCGCCACGTACCCGGCGACCGCGGCGAGAGTGAAGAGCCCGAGCCGCAGGCTGCGGCGCAGGAGCAGCCCGAGCCCGACGAGCGCCAGGATCCAGAACAGGATGGCGAGCGGCCACGACCGCGTCCCGGCCTGGAGGCGGAGGACGTCGCCCACGGTCCGGATCGGAATGTCGGCTCTGGCCAGGAAGGGAGCCATCGCGACCGCCACGACGGCCAGGGCTCCCACGACCGGGGCCGCCCGCCGTTCGAGAGCCATGACCACGCCAAAGAACAGGAGCGCCAGGGGCATGTACGGCAGGGCCATCCGGCTGTGGAGCACGAGAGCCGGCGAGAGCGCCACGAGCCAGCCCGAGAGCTCCACCGGGAAGCGCTCCACCCGGCCGCTGAACGTCCGCGGGAAGACGACCAGGGCAAGCAGACCGCAGAGGACCGCGGGCAGGCGGGCTGCGGAGCCGAGTCCCAGCTCGCCTGCGAAGCGCAGCTCGGCATCCCCCATCACCTGGTTGCGCAGGTTCCACAGCCGCAGCGTGGCCCCGGCCAGCACGAAGCCGACCATGGCGAGCCGGGGCAGGGGGCGGGGGCGATCGGCTTCCAAGGTCACGCTTCGAACATGGCGGAGATCTCGCGGAAGCTCACGGCCTCCTCGGCGAACGTGAACGTGCCGCGCTCCCGCATCTCCCGGGCGGCGCGGAGGAAAGCGCCCAGCGCGGCGCGGGAGAGCGCGCTGCCCACGCTGATCCGCTTCACCCCGATCTCCGCCAGGTCGGCGAGGCTCAGCTGGACTCCCTGCAACCCCATCACGACGTTGACCGGCCGGTCGACGGAGCCGACCACGGTGGCGATGTCCTCCCGGCTCCTGAGGCCCGGCGCATAGAGCACGTCCGCCCCGGCCTCCTGATAGGCCTGCAACCGGGCGATCGTGTCCGCGAGGTCCGGACGGCCGACCAGGTAGTTCTCCGAGCGCGCGGTGACCGTGAAGGGAAAGGGAAGAGAGCGCACCGCTTCCACCGCGGCGCGGACCCGCTCGGCTGCCAGCTCGAGCCCGTAGCTCGGATCCTCCACTCGTTCGGTGCCGTCCTCGATCGAGGCGCCGGCCAACCCCGCCTCCGCGGCGAGGCGGAAGGTCTCCGCGACCGTCCCGGGATCGTCGCCGAAGCCGTTCTCGAGGTCGGCGCTGACCGGCAGGTCGGTGGCGACGACGATGGCGCGCACATGCTCCATCATCGCGTCGCGGCCGACCGAGTTGTCCCGCTGCCCCACGGAGAACGCGTAGCCGGCGCTCGTCGTGGCCAGCGCCTCGAAACCCAGATGCGCGAGCAGCCGCGCGGTGCCGGCGTCCCAGGGATTGGGGATGATGAAAGCCCCCTCGCGCTCATGCAGCGCGCGAAAGGCCGCCGCTTTCTGTGCCTGGTCTCGCATGGAAGCTCACCTCCGGATGGGTACTATGTCAAGAGACCAGCTCCCGTTCCAGGCTGCGGCGACATTGGGCCGCAGGCCCGGCCTTACCTGCGGAGAGCAACGAGGATTGCCGGCGTTCCGCCGATTTCTCCGGACATGCCGGCGGGACGCCAGCGGTCCCAGGGAAAACGCGATTCGGAAGGTTCAACCTCCAACGCCACCCCGCACAGGTTGACTATGAGCTCATGGAGTCAGGACGGTTGCGAGGAGCCTCTGCACCTCTCCCAGCCCACATCCTCCCGGACCTTCGGCCCAGCCGAGGAGCGCAGCGACGCGGTCTCCCTGGGGAGCGGGCATCGGCGGAATGAGCCCGGGCGGCGGGCTGAGCGCGAAGAGAAGCATGTTGAGCTGCTGCGGAGGCAACGCATTCAGCTTGCCCATCAGGGCGAAGCGCTCGTCCGAGGTCAGGGACGGACCACGCGTTTCAGGGCGGCCTTCCAGGAGAGCGGGAGCGAGCACCGAGGCGGAGGCGGAGCCCGGATAGGGAGCGGCCTGCGTTGCGGCTCTCGGTCTTCCTGGGAAGCGGGGTGCGGAACGATTGGGCCGCTCGCTGAAGGCGCCGAGGACGGCCAACCGCGCGTCCTCCTCCCCCAGGCCGACGAGGTCCACGTAGATGATGGATCTGAGCAACCCTCGAGGTTGGCAGGGCTCGACGCGAATCGGGATCAGCTTGCGCCTCTCGCCGCTGGGATCTTCGGCGAAAGCGGCAGCCCATTCTGGCTGGGTGTACTCGGATCTCAGGTAATTCTCCGAAAGGACGATGATGGTCCTCCCTGTACCCGCAGCCGCCCTGTCCATCTCCAGAACGAAGTGTTCTCCAGGGCGGAAATCCCAGATGTCAAGAACCACCGAATGTCCGGCCTCTTCAAGAATCCACGCGATCCATTCCGCCCATGGCCGGTCGGCGTGGCTGTAACTGATGAAAACATTTTCCATGTCAGCATCTCTCCCCCGCCGGGGAAGGCGGAGCGCCCCCCACAGAATCGCGCAGTGGCCTGCGATGATGCCCATGAGCGCGAGCCACCCCGACGCCGAGTGAGGTCGCTGCTCGGCCCAACCGGGCGATGCGACGCGGGAGCCGTGGATCTTCGCCTTGCCGGCGAACGTAACATGAAGCTGGCCATCAGCGAGAGCCAGTTCGCGGATCTGGATTGAGCGGGGCTCCCCGCGGGCGGCCACCGCCTCATTGCCGGGTGGGCTCGACGGCTTGCGGATGAGCAAGCTCTGCACGCGGAGCGGGTTTGCGGAGGAGATATCAAGCGGCTGGAAGGGCGTTTCCTTCCCCTGCCATGGCTGCGGCTCTCCACGCAAGCGTTCGAAGGTGAGGAAGACGGTCTGGTCAGCAGGAATGTCAAACCGTAAATGCGCGGGAGCCGTGAAGGAGGGGAACCAGGTCTCACCGGCTTCAACAAATCTGCGGCAACCCGGGCCATAGCCTGCGCCTTCCCGCTCCGTCTCGACGTCGAGCACGAGGGCAGCCGATGATCGCAAGGCGAGGCTTCTGAAGTCGTCCGATTCCGCTGGGCTTAGCGACCAGACACGTAAATCTGTGGAATCTTCCTTTGCCTTTGGATCTCGATCGAAAGAGAAGTTTGTTCGGCAGGCCTGCTGGCCGAGAGCCTCAGTGGCCTTCGGGTAATAGCGCATCTTAGAAACCTTCCGCGGCGGTTCCGATTTGGTAAGAAATCGAAACTGCGGGACTGCGTCCTCAGAGAGGCGGGCTCGCTCCATCAAAACTTGGAGATCCAGGTTTGGTTTGCCTTCGCCTTTGAGAAGGGAATCGTCGGAGAGCTGCGGCGCATACCCTCTCAGGACAAGCTCCTCGGCAGGCAGTATGAAGACGTTGAGCGGCTCGCTGCCCAAAGACCCGGCAAGCCGCTGATACCGCCACCACAGGAACGTGATGTCAAAGAGGAGGGAGAGAGAGCCAACCAACAGGAACGTAGATGGCCGCCAGAATCTAGCGTTCAACTTCGACGAGATCCAGGGCTATTGCCGAGTTCCAATGCCCGCCTTGGGTCGCCCCGGCCCAGGCTTTGATCTCCAACTGGTGCGGCCCCTTCGACGGATTGCCGGTGCTGGAACGGCCGGGCCAAGCGCCTTCACAGAGCCGCCCCGCGCTGGGGACGCAATCCAGATCTGCTCTCCAGACCTCCTGCGAGGGGATGTCTCCGCTCCCGGGGCTGAACACTATCGCTCTCGCCAGGTTGAAGTCTTTTTTCGCCCGGAACGAGAAGCGGGCTTGCTCGTCATGCCGGAGGTGGATCTTCGGCGGACCGAACTGAACGTCCACGATTGCCATCGAGCCCACCGCCTTCTCGCCCGCGCCGATACCGTAGAGCTCAAAGCCGATCGGCTTGCCGGTCTCACCGATGGCGCGGATTTCAAAAAGGCCCGCACCCATGGCTTTCCCGGCGGCAGCCGGCAGATGGCGTACGGGGTGGAGACGTTCGCCCGCACCCCCAGGCAGGCGGAGGGGCTCTACCGGGCCGCCCTGAACGGTGAGTCGGAGCTCCAGGACCCCCGCTGCCGCGAGCTTGTAGTCCACGACCAGAGGCCAACCACCCTGGACCACGCCCGTGCCGCTGACCGCACGGGGGCTGCGTATGAAGTCCGGACCATTCTTGAGGAGGGAAGCGAGCAGGCCCCCCAGTCGATTTCCGACTGAGTGATCCTTGTGACCTGTGCGCAGCCAGGCGCCGGGGCGAACCCGGAGAGGAGCGCCACCACGGCCAGCGGAGGTAGCCAGCGGCATTGGGCGTTCACGATGAGCTATCAAGATACCACGATTGCAGGCCGCAAGCGCTACGGCACGCCGAGCACGAGCTTGCCGATCGTCCGGCCGGACTCGAGGCGGGCGTGGGCATCGCGCAGGTTCTCCGCGTTGAGCGGACCGCGGACCTCGCGCAGGGTGTGGCGCAGGGTGCCGTCCTCGAAGAGGCCCGCCGTGCGGTCCAGGATGTCGTGTTGGGCCTGCATGTCCGGCGTCTCGTAGACGGCCCGCGTGAACATGTACTCCCAGCAGATCGCCACGCTCTTCGCCTGGAAGGGGTTGATGGGGACCGGCTTGCCTCCCTTGACGCCGACGATCAGGCAGACCTTTCCCTGCGGCCGCACCGTGTCCACCATGTTCTGGAGGTGCTCCTCCGTGCTGGCGGCGCAGAGGATGTAGTCCACCTCGCCGGCGCCGATCCTCTGCATCTCGTCCTTCAAGGG
>JBJMGZ010000086.1:0-6092 GCA_045807605.1 Thermoanaerobaculia bacterium
CGACCACCAGCCGCCCTCGGGCAGCGCCTTGGCGCCGTAGAACGCCATCGTCCCTCCTTCGAGCCTCTTCGCGATGTCCGGGTGGGTCTTGAGACGCTGGAACTCCAGGTGCGGATCGAGCAGCGGGTTCCTGTAGTCGAGGCCCACGACCAGGCCCACGATGAGCTGGTTGTTCTCCATGCCGTAGAAGAAGCCGCCGCCGAAGGTGCCCGCGTCGAGGGGCCAGCCGAGCGTGTGCGTGACCTCGCCCGGCTCCACGCGGCCGGGGGGGAGGTCCCAGACCTCCTTGATGCCGAGGGCATAGACCTGCGGATTGCGGCCCTGCCAGAGGTCGAGCTGGGCGTCGAGCTGCTTGACCAGGGTGCCGCGCGGTCCTTCTCCCAGGACCACGACCTGGCTGCGGATGTCCACCCCCGGCTCGAAGTTGGCCTTCTCGTGTCCGGTATGGGAGATGCCGCGGTCCTTGGTGCGCACGCCGACCACGCGGCCGTTCTCGACCAGCGCGGAGGCGGCGGGGAACTCGGTGAAGATGTCCACGCCGGCGGCTTCCGCCTTCGCGGCCATCCATTTCACCAGCTTGCCGAGGGAGGCGACGTAGTTGCCCTCGTTGTCCATGGGCGGCGGGATGGGCAGGGCGTGCGAGCTCTTCTTCGTGAGCAGAAGGAACTGCTCGTGCTCGACGCGGGCCTCGAAGGGCGCGCTCTTCCAGTCCTCGGGGTAGAGCTCGCGGAAGGCCCGCGGGTCCACCACGGCGCCGGAAAGGGCATGGCTGCCGATCTCCCGGCCCTTCTCCAGGACGGCGATCGACACCTCGATCTTCGCCGGGGACGTCTCGTTGTGCGCCCGGATCAGGTTGGCGAGGTGGTAGGCCCCCGCCAGGCTCGCGGGTCCGGCGCCTACGAAGAGAACGTCGATGTCCAGTTTCTCTCGATCCATGCAGGTGGTCTCCGATCCCGGAATGATCCCCATTGGAAACAGGCCGGGGGATGCTACCATGGCCCCCGCTTTGGGACGCGACATCGAAACCAGCCCCGGCGCGAGAGCCGCAGAACCTCCGCTCGGAGCCCCTTCCCGATGGCCCGCCGGCCGGCTGCGGCTGCGCCGGCTCGACGCCGGCCAGCAGCCCACCTTCACCGAGGACGTGCGCCAGGGCCTGACCGCTTCGCCCAAGGTCCTGCAGCCGAAGTACTTCTATGACGAGCTGGGCTCGCTCCTGTTCTCCACCATCTGCGCCCTGCCGGAGTACTACGTGTTCCGGGCCGAGATGGAGATCCTGCGCGCCAGCGCCGGAGAGATCGCAGCCTGGCTGCAGGGGCCGATCCGGATCCTCGAGCTGGGCAGCGGCGATGCGCGGAAGACGCGGCTGCTGATCGATGCCGTGCTGGCGCGGCAGAGCGGCCTCGACTACCTGCCCATCGACGTTTCCAAAACCGCCCTGGAGCAGAGCAGCGAGGAGCTGCTGTCGGCCTATCCCAACCTCCGGGTCACCGCCTGGGTGGCCGACTACCGGGAGGCGCTGCGCACCATCGGGGAGGAGCCCCCGGGGCGGGGCACCCGTTTCAAGCACACGCTGGTGCTGTTCGTGGGCTCGACCCTGGGCAACCTGGAGCCGGAGGACCGGAGCGAGCTGCTGCGCAGCGTCCGCGCCCTGCTGAAGCCGGGCGACGCCTTCCTCCTGGGGGTGGACTTGAAGAAGCCGGAGGACGTGCTGATCCCGGCCTACGACGATCCGCTGGGCGTGACGGCGGCCTTCAACCTGAACGTGCTGGCGCGGATCAACCGGGAGCTCGGGGGGGAGTTCGACCTCCGGAGCTTCCGCCACCGGGCCCGCTACGACAGCGCGCTGGGGCGGATCGAGATGCACCTGGAGAGCCTCCGGAAGCAGACCGTCGCCATCCCCGGCGCCGGGCTGGAGGTCCGGTTCGAGGCCGGGGAGACGATCCACACGGAAAGCTCCTACAAGTTCGACCTGGCCCAGATCGAGGCGCTCGCCGCCGGGGCCGGCATGGAGCTGCGCCGGAGCTGGTTCGACCGCGGCAGAAGGTTCTCGTCGAACCTTCTCGTAGCCGTCTGAAGGCTTTACAAAGGGGCTGAGCGCCAGTACGATCTCCCGTCCGGGCCGGTGTAGCTCAGTGGTAGAGCGCCTGACTGTGGATCAGGAGGTCATGGGTTCAAATCCCATCGCCGGTACCACTCCCGATTCCGATTCGAAGGAAAACCTATGGCTGACACAGTCGAACCGCGCCTGTCCCGCGGCTTGCGCGACCTCCTGCCCGAGCAGATGCTGGCCCGCCAGTGGATGATCGACACCATCCGCGGCGTGTACGAGCTGTACGGCTTCGTCCCCCTGTCCACTCCGGCCGTCGAGTACCTGGATGTCCTGCGCGGCTCCGCCGCCGGCCAGGAGGCGTCGTCGTCGATCTTCACGGTGAGCAATCCGGAGGAGGAAGCCCTCGGCCTGCGCTTCGACCTGACGGTCCCCCTGGCCCGCGTCATCTCCCAGTACAAGGACCTGCCGCGGCCGTTCCGCCGCTACCAGGTTTCGCCGGTCTGGCGGGCTGACAAGCCCGGTCCGGGACGCTACCGGGAGTTCACCCAGTTCGACCTGGACTCGGTCGGGGTGGAGTCCGAGATCGCCGACACCGAGATCATCGCCGGCATGTGCGACACCCTGACCGCTCTCAAGGTCGGCGGCTACCGGGTGCGCTTCTCCAGCCGCAGCCTGCTCAACCTGCTCCTCGCCTTCGCCGGCGTCCCGGCGGAGCAGGGGGTGGACGTCTTCCGCGTCCTCGACAAGCTGGACAAGGTCGGGATGGCGAAGGTCCGGCTGGAGCTGACCGAAGGCTATGTGGATTCCTCGGGCGATCCCATCCGCGGCCTCGGCCTCCAGAACGCCCAGGTGGACAAGATCGAGAAGTTCCTCGCCATCCCGCCCGACGACCGCCGCCAGGTGGTCGCTGCGCTGCGGGAGATCTTCGCCTCGGTCGAGGGGGCTGAGCCGGAGCTGTCCAAGGTGGAACGGATCTCCGAGCACCTGTTCGCCCTGGGCTACGGCAACGACCGGGTGTCGCTCGACGTCTCCGTGGCCCGCGGCCTGGCCTACTACACCGGGCCGGTCTTCGAGGCGATCCTGCTCGACGCGCCGCAGTTCGGCTCGGTCTTCGGCGGCGGCCGGTACGACGACCTGGTCATGCGCTTCCTCGGCGAGCGCATCCCGGCCGTGGGCGCCTCGATCGGCGTGGACCGCCTGCTCGCCGCGCTCATCCACCTGGGCCGGATCGGGCAGGAGAAGTCCACCTCCAAGGTCCTGGTGACCCGCATGGACCCGGCGCTGGAGGGCGAGTGCCTGGCCATGGTCTACGAGCTGCGGCGCGAGGGCATCCCGGCCGAGCTCTACCTGGGCACGGCCAAGGGGCCGGGCAAGCAGCTCAAGTACGCAGACCAGTGGGGCATCCCGATCGCCGCGCTCTACGGCTCGACCGAGAAGGAGCGCAATACCATTACTTTGAAGGACATGGAGGTGGGCCGGCGCAAGGCCGAGACCCTGGCCCGCCGCGAAGAGTGGCTGGAGGAGCGTCCCGGCCAGCGCGAGGTCCCGCGCAGCGACCTCGTGGCCGCCGTCCGCGAGATGCTCGGGGGCTCCAAGTGACCGTCGTCCTCGATGGCAAGTCCCTCAAGCTGGAAGACCTCGTCCGCGTAGCCCGCGATCCCCGGGTGCGGGTGGAGATCGCGGACGCCGCCATGGAGCGCGTGCTCCGGAGCTGCGACCAGATCGAGCAGATCGCCCGCCGCTACCGCGAGGAGTACGAGAAGCTCCGGCGCGGGGAAGAGGCGCACCCGATCCTCGACTACGGCATCACCACCGGCTTCGGCGAGTTCAAGAACATCCCGGTGCCGCCCGAGCAGCTCGAGGAGCTGCAGTGCAACATCCTCCTGAGCCACGCCGTGGGAGCGGGGGAGACGGCGGACGACCTCCATCCCTCCAACTTCTTCGAGCCCGAGGTGGTGCGGGCCGCGCTGGTGATCCGCCTCAACGCGTTCCTCAAGGGTCATTCGGGCATCCGCCAGGAGATGGTCCGGGTGGTCCAGGCCATGGTCAACCGGGGCGTGATCCCCCTGGTACCGATCCGCGGCTCCGTGGGATCGAGCGGCGACCTCTGCCCGCTCTCCCATCTCTTCGTGGTGGTCCTGGGCGAGGGCCGCTACTTCCTGGTGCGCGAGCCGGACGATCTCCTGTACCACTCGCGGGAGCTGCGCAGCGGCCTGAAGCAGCTCCAGGAAGACCTCGGGATCCCGGTGCCAAGGCCGTCGTACAAGGAGGGCCTCGCGCTGACCAACGGCGCCACCTTCACCACCGCGCTCCTGGGTCTCGGGGTGTACGACGCCGAGCACGCGGCGAAGGTGGCGGATGCGGCGCTCGCCCTCAGCCTGGAAGCGGTCTGCGGCTGTGCCCGCGCGTTCGACCGCCGGGTGCACGAGGCCCGCGGGCACGCCGGCCAGATCGCGAGCGCCGCACACGTCCGCGAGCTGCTCAAGGGGAGCCGCCTGATCGAGAAGGCGGGAGCCGTGCAGGACGTCTACTCCCTGCGCTGCGCGCCCACGGTCCACGGCGCGGCCCGGGACACCATCGCCTACGCCCGCACCGCGGTCGAGGCCGAGATGAACGCGGCCACCGACAATCCGCTCTTCTTCGCCGCGGACGGCGAGCCGCCGTGGGATTGGGAGTTCCGGGAGAACTGGCCCGACGGCTACCGCGGGGATCAGCGCATCTCCTTTTCGGCCGGGAACTTCCATGGCGAGCCCGTGGGCTTCGCGTCGGACTACCTGGCCATCGGCCTGGCCGAGTTGGCGAGCATCTCCGAGCGCCGTACCCAGATGCTGCTCGACTGCCATCACAGCCGCAACCTGCCCGCGAACCTGATCCCGCACCGGGGCGTGAACTCGGGCTGGATGATCGCCCAGTACACGGCCGCGGGGATCGTGTCAGAGAACAAGGTCCTGACGCATCCCGCCTCGGTGGACTCGATCCCGACCTCCGCCAACACCGAGGACCACAACGCCATGGGCATCATCGCCGCGCGCAAGCTGCGCACGGTGCTGAGGAACGTCCAGGCGGTGCTCGCGATCGAGCTGCTGGTCGCCGTCCAGGCCGTGGAGTGGCGGGTGGCGATGGAGATCGACCCGCGGGCGGCGGAGGCCGGCGCGAAAACATGGCAGGAGGCCGAAGAAGAGGCGCGCCGGTTCCGGGAGCGCACCGCCCCCGAGCGCCGCGACGGCATCGCTGCCAGCCTCGGAGAGGGCACCCGCCGCCTCTACCGCAAGGTCCGCGACCTGGCCCCGCCGCTCCTCGGCGACGACCGCACCCTGGATGGGGACATCCGGGCGGTGCGGGGGGCGGTGGAGCGAAACGGGCTGATGTAGGCGGAATTCCCTTAGAATGAAGACATGACGGACCGGGAACGGCTGCATGACCTGGTGGAGGATCTCCCGGAATCGGAGGTGCATGCTGCCCTGCGATTCGTGGAGTACCTCCGGCACTCAGAGGACGATCCTGTTCTCGCGGCGCTGCGGGATGCGCCTCCGGATGACGAGCCATTGACGGAGGAAGATGTGGCCGTCCTGGAGGAAGCTTACGAGGATCTGGCGCAGGGGCGGGTTGTTTCTCACGAAGAAGCACGCCACCGTCTGCTCGACCGCTAAATCCTCAACCCTCCCCCCGCCGCACCGCCACGATCAGCTTCTCGCCCCTCCTCCGAGGCTCGCCCGTGGAGGAGCCCCAAAAGCATCGAGGGCGATTCTTTCGCAGCATTCGGCCCGCGCGTGCCCTGAAGGGGCACGGGCATGTAGCCCCGGGCGTCAGCCCGGGGTAAAGGGAGCGCAAAAGATTCCCCAGCCTCGAAGGTGCGACAGAGAGGCCAGGGGCGCAAGCCCCCGCGGCGGGGGCGGGTTCCCCGGCTGGCACCCGGGGCCGGGAGGAAAGGACCGGGTGACCATAACCAATAAGGTCCCTGGTCCTCCACGCCGGTCCCCGGTTCTTTCCTGCACCAGCACCAGGGAGGTTCCAGGCGCTTCTGCGTCCCGATTGACACCCT
>JBJMGZ010000087.1:0-6191 GCA_045807605.1 Thermoanaerobaculia bacterium
TGGAGGTCCGCGACGTTCTCGGCGCCATAGACCTCCATGTCGAGCGCCTCGGCCGACTGCGCCGCGAGCTCGGCCAGCCGAAGCATGGCCGCCGGATCGGTGAAGCGCAGATCGTACGACTTGTCCATGAGGGTCTCGCAGACATCGGGAGTGGCGAAGCCCGGCTCACCGGGGAGCGGGAGCCCCTCGGCCCCGGGGATCGCGCGAGCCGCATCCCTGCGCCCCATGCCGCCAGCCTTGGCCAGGGCGGCCGCGTAGGCAGTGGAGATGGCCGAGTCGTACGCCGCGTCCAGCTCGGCGGAGATCTCGACCTCCTCGTTCTCCTCGGGAAGCGGCGCGAACAACGGCCCCGACATCAGCGCCAGGCTCTGCCGGCACTCGGAACACCCACCCACCAGGTGGGCCACTACCGCTCGGGCCGCATGAGTGGAGAGGCTGCCGTTGGAAAAGGCCTCCAGCATCTCATGGGTCGGGTGACGATCGCTCATCGTTCCCTCCGATGTCTGCGCAATTTGTGTGCGCCGCGATTCTTTCACAGACCTCTACGGAAATCCAGCCCCTTGGTTTCAGCTAGCTGGCTCCCGGTCCCACTTCACAGGTCGGGCAGACCGGGGCGGCCACCGTCGGCTGAGGCTGACCCCAGGGGTCGATTCCCGTGCCCTCCCCTTCATAGACCGACGAAAGCCCGCCGGAGTTCCCGGCCGCCTCGTCGCCCCAACCAAACACATCGTTCAACCAGTTCCAAGCCGCGTGCCAACCGTCGAGGTCCCGTCCGCCAAAGTCGAGGGCGGCCGCCGGCGCCGTACCAGCCAGAGCGAGCGCCAGCACAAGAGCCAGCATCCCACTGCGACGAATCCAGTTGCTAACCATTCAGTCCTCCGTGATCCAGGGGAGAAGTCCGGAGCCCTCATGGCACCGGCGCCCACAGTACGAAAAAAGGCTCTACCTATACAGGGTGCTGGCAGTCGGCAAAAGCGGGAAAAACGTGCAAGCGAAGGTGCGAGCCCCACCCGGGCTCAGGGTAACGCCCGCCAGCTCCGGCGTCAACGGCCCGTCGACGGCACGCCCGTGGAGGAGGCGATCTTCGTCCCGTCCACGCGCCGGGGGAGCGAGCACCCCCGGAACCTGCCCTCGACGGACCCTTTCCCTGCCCCTCCTTCATAGGTGCCACCAAAGGTCCCATTGAGGACAACCGGTCCGTCCGCGGATCCGCCGACCCGCAGCTCCATCGAGACTTCGCCGGTCGAGCCGGCCAGGGCGCCGGTGCGGCTCCGGCCGGTTACGAACAGCCGGCCGCGGTAGGAACCACTGCCGCGGATGCCGCGCAGCTCGTCGATCCGCACGGCCACGGCCGGCAGATCGGGATCGCCCGTGCGCAGATTTACCTGGAGACCGGTCCCGTCGTGGACGGCGCAGCGCAGCGGCAGCACCCCTTCGAAGAAGTGCCCGCCCATGGCCACCAGAACGGCGCCGCTCGCTCCCAGGCGCCCGGCGCTGCGCGGCGAGACCCGCGCGGGGCGCGGACCGGCGTCGCTCAGGCGGGGCTGGGTCTCGGTACCGCAGGCGGAGAGGAGGGAGAGCAGGCACAGGGAAGCGACCGCCCGCGTGGCGGGTCTGGCGATCTTCGTCGGCTGGCCCATGAGGTTTGGAAGTGGAGGGTGCAACGTGTCGTGCTGGTCTTTCACTCACCCACCCAATACCGGCTCACGCGTCGCACCCTCGGAGAGATTCCTTTTGCAGAATGGATGCCAGAACGGGATGCCAGTTCTACCTGCCGGCGAGCACGCCCCACAGGAACGTCAGGGCGGCGAGCGCGAGCAGCCAGCGGCCGGCCGGCGCTTCCGGCCGGTCGATGCGCAGCATCACGCCCGAGATCAGGAGCGCGGCGGCGACGATCATCCAGGAGGCGCGGCGGATGGAGCGGTCCAGGCGCTGGATCGTCTTGCGCGCCTCGGGCGCCAGGGTGGACTGCACCGTGAGCGTGCCGCGCTCGATCCGGGTGATCAGCGACTCGATCCGCCGCGGCAGCCCGAGGAGCGCCCGCGCCTGGATCGTCCCCTCGCGCAGGAGGTCGCGCCAGCCCAGGCGCAGCTCCTCGCGGGCGAGCCGCTCGGCGAAGGGCACGGTCTCCGCCCAGGGGTCGAACTCCGGGTCGAGCTGCGTGGTCATCCCGGAGAGCAGCCCCACGGCCCGGGAGGCGAAGAGCAGGTCCACCTGCACCTGGAACGGCATGTCGTAGAGGAGATCGCGGTACTCGCGGAAGAAGTAGCTGGCCTCGGAGAAGGCCACGTCGCGCAGGCTGCCGATGCTCACTCCCCAGAAGCGCCGGAACAGCTCCTCGTGGATCGCCTCCAGCCGCGCGAGGTCGGCCCCGGGGAGGAGCACCCCGGCGCTGACGTAGGACTGGACCAGCCGCGCGGCGTCCCGCGTGCCCAGGCCGATGGCGTACTCCCGCAGCGCTCCCCGCAGGCGCTCGGGGATCGCCGCCACCATCCCGAAGTCCACGAACACGATCCGGAACGGCCGCACGGTCCCCGGCGGCGGAACGGGGACGGGATCGCCCGGTCCGAAGGGCGCTTCGCCCGCCAGGGGGAGCGGCTGGACGAACAGGTTTCCAGGGTGGGGATCGGCGTGCACGAAGGAGTGCACGAAGATCTGCTGCATGTAAATTCTATAGAGGACCCTCGCCACCTCGGGCCGGGAGATGCCGGCGCGCTCGATCGCGGCGAGATCCGCGATCTTCAGGTAGCCGACGTTTTCCAGGGTCAGGGTGCGGCGGGCGCTCGCGGTCCAGTGCACGCCGGGGATGGTGACGCGCGGGTCGTCCGCGAAATCCCCGGCGAAGCGCTCGGCATTGCGCCCCTCATTGGCGAGGTCGAGTTCCCGGCGCGTCGTGGTGGCGATCTCCTCGGAGAGGCGGTCGAGGTCCACCCGGCGGCGGAGATTGCGCGACACCTTGAACAGCCGGAACGCGAGGCCGGCCGCCGCGAGGTCGGTCTCGACGAGCACGTCGATTCCCGGCCGCAGCACCTTGACCACGACCGGCTCGCCCGAGAGCAGCCGGGCGGGATGGACCTGGGCGAGGGAGGCCGCGCCCACGGCCTCGGGAGAGACCCAGGAGAAGATTTCCGCGAGCGGGCGGCCGAAATCGCCCTCGACCTGGCGGACGATGTCCTCGAAGCGCTCCGGCGGGACTTCGTCCTGGAGCCCCGCGAGCTCCCGCGTCACCTCCAGGGGGAGCAGGTCGACCCGCACGGAGAGGAACTGGCCGAGCTTGATGAGCACGCCGCCCATCTCGCCCGCCAGGAGGCGGTAGCGGCGGGCGATGCGCGTCCAGCGCCCGACCGCGGGCGGGCGGAACCGGCGCAGCCCCGGCACGTTCAGGAGCATGTCCCACCACAGGACGTGGAGGAAGGTCCGGGTCACGAACCTCCGCACCTTGCGGTAGCGCCGGAAGTCGATGCGCGCGGGCGGGGGGGAGTCCATCCGCGGGCAACCATATGACAAGATCTTGCCCGCCATGCCCGGACCCGACGGAATCACCTTTCGCCCCCTCGCGAGCGAGGAGGATTACCTGGCCTGCATCGAGCTGCAGAGGAAGACCTGGGGCCGGGACTTCTCGGACGCTGTCCCCATGAGCATTCTCAAGGTCACCCAGAAGGCGGGCGGGATCGCCGCCGGGGCGTTCGCTCCGGACGGCCGCATCCTCGGCTTCGTCCATGGCCTGGCCGGGCTGCGCGACGGGCAGATCTTCCACTGGTCCCACATGCTGGCCGTGGACCCCGACGCCCGCGACCTGGGCCTCGGCACGCGCCTCAAGCTCTACCAGCGCGAGCTGCTCCTCCCCATGGGCATCGAGCGGGTGGAGTGGACCTACGATCCCCTGGAGGCGCGCAACGCGCACCTGAACCTGAACCACCTGGGTGCCGTGCCCTGCCAGTACGTGCGCGACATGTACGAGGGGGAGTTCGGGAGCGAGCTCGCCAGGGGGATCGGGACCGACCGCTTCATCGTGGCCTGGCACATCGCGAGCGACCGGGTCGTGCGCCGCCTGGCCGAGGGGCCGCCGGACCCCGAGGAGGTCCGCCGCCGCTTCCGCGACGCGCCCAGGATTGGCCCCGGAGACGAGGGGCCGCTCCCCGACGCGCCCCGGGTCGGCGTCGAGATCCCGGCCAACGTCCAGGCCTTGAAGGCCGCGGACCTGGACCGGGCCCTCGCCTATCGCGCCTCGATCCGCAAGGCGTTCGAGCACTACCTGGCCGCCGGCTGGAAGATCGAAGACTTCTATTGCGAAGGGGAGAGGCGCGACGGCGAGCGGTGTTATTACGGAGCTACCCGACCCTCATGAGAATCGAGAGCATGACGCTGCGCGAGATCCGTCTCGCCTTGAAGGAGCCGTTCCAGATCTCCTCCGGCACCGTGACCCACCGCCGGATCTTCCTCCTCCAGGCCCGCTCGGCCGACGGCATCGAAGCCTGGGGCGAGTGCGTGGCCGGCGAGCAGCCGAACTACGGACCCGAGACGATCGACCTCGCCTGGGTGGCGATGCGCGAGTACGTGGCCCCCCGGGTGCTCGGCCGCGACTTCGCCGGTCCCGAGGAGATCCAGCCCGCGCTCGACGAGAACTTCCGCGGCAGCAACATGGCCAAGGCGGCGGTCGAGATGGCGGCCTGGGACCTGGCAGCGCGCGCCGAGGGCTCCGGAGGAATATCTCTGGCCCGCAAGCTGGGCGGCACGCGCGAGCGCATCCCGGTGGGGATCTCGCTCGGCATCCAGAAGAGCCCCGAAGCGCTGGTGGAGAAGTCGCGCGCGGCGCTCGAGCGCGGCTACAGGAAGGTCAAGATCAAGATCAAGCCCGGGCAGGACGTGGAGTACGTGCGCGCGGTGCGCGAAGCCCTCGGCCCCGGCGCTCCGCTCATGGCCGACGCCAACAACGCCTACACCCTGGACGACGTCCGCAGCCTGATGGAGCTGGATGATCTCGGTCTCATGATGATCGAGCAGCCGCTCGCCTGGGACGACATCCTGCGCCACGCGGACCTCCAGCGGCGCCTCAAGACCCCGATCTGTCTGGACGAGTCGATCACGAGCGTGGACCGCGCCCAGGACATGATCGACCTGGGGAGCGGCCGGATCGTCAACATCAAGCCCGGCCGGGTGGGAGGATTCCGCGCCTCGAAGGCGATCCACGACCTCTGCGCCGCGCACGGCATCCCGGTCTGGTGCGGCGGCATGCTGGAGAGCGGCGTGGGGCGCGCGTACAACGGGGCGCTCGCCTCGCTGCCGAACTTCACCAAGCCCGGCGACGTGAGCCCGAGCGCGCGCTACTGGGCGCACGACGTCGTGTCGCCCGAGTGGACGATGGACGCCGCGGGCCGCGTGCGCGTCCCGCGCGACCGCCCCGGCATCGGCGTCGACGTCGACGTCGACCGCGTCGACGATCTCACCGTCCGCGCCGCGACGCTCGGCGACTGAGCGGTGTACGTACCGGACGACAATCCGAAACGACATCCAAAACCACAACCAAGAAATGGCTTGGTTGCACGAGATGTCTTTTCAGATGTCGTTTCGGATCGTCGTTCCGTTCGTGAATAGCGCCTAACGCCTCGCTGCCGAGTCGGGCAGGCTGTACGTCACGCGCCCGTCCGCGTCGAGGAACTGCACGCTCGCGCGGCCGGCCGAGTCGACCAGCAGCCGGAGGCGCGGCTTCCCCTGCGGGTCCGACAGGTTCA
This sequence comes from Thermoanaerobaculia bacterium, assembly GCA_045807605.1. Lineage (GTDB taxonomy): Bacteria > Acidobacteriota > Thermoanaerobaculia > Multivoradales > UBA5704 > DATMER01. Next base: position 5,733 of record JBJMGZ010000087.1, read on the forward strand.
CCACCGCGCTCTTCGCCGGGTCGCGCCCGAGGAAGAGCCGCTGCGCGAACATCGGCACGCCGTCGCGCGGGCCCATGAGCACGCGCAGCGCCGAGTCGCGCGCCGGCCCCGCGGGAAATCGCTTCACCAGCGAGTCGCGCGCCTGCACGAGGTCGAAGATGTTCGCCTCGGCGCGGTCGGCCACCGTTAGGCCCATGCGCCGCGCGCCGTTCTGGTCGGCGTAGGAGAGGTACAGGATCTGGTCCTGGTCGAACTGGTCGAACGCGAGCTGGCTCGACGCCTGATACTTGCCGTCCGGCCCCCGCGCGCCCGAGAAGCCGAGTCCTCCGTTCTCCGTCCCCTCGTCGTTGAAGAAGATGATCCCTGGCCGCGTGCCGCCCGCGTACCCGAACGGCTTCCCCTTGTAGATTGGCCCGATCGAACGCGGCCGATTCGAGATCACCATCCGGAGCTTGCCGT
>JBJMGZ010000088.1:0-11475 GCA_045807605.1 Thermoanaerobaculia bacterium
TACTACACGGTCTTCCCGAGCGCCTTCCTGTCGTTCCACCCCGACTACGTGCTCATCCACCGCGCGCAGTCGCTCGGCATCGGTCGCACCCGCATCGTCTGCGACTGGTACTTCCATCCGGATGCGATCGCCGCACCGGGCTTCGATCCCCAGCCGGCCATCGACTTCTGGGACCTGACGAACCGCCAGGACTGGGGGCTCTGCGCCAACGCGCACAAGGGAGTCTCCTCGAACGCCTGGGAACCCGGCCCCTACTCCGATCTCGAAAGCCAGCTCGCCGCCTTCGACCGGCAGTACCTGCGGGCGCTGTCCCTCGACAATTCGGCGCAGGCGGCGCGGCGCCGGGCGTGAGGGCCGGACCACGCGCCGGCGCCCCCTCCGGGGGCCTGAGCAGCCGCTGGAGAAACCTTGCCGCTCATGCGTACGACATGGTAGGGTGCCGATATGGCTGTCGTCGCCACAAAAACCTCTGAGCGCCGTTCAACCCGGGAGGGTAAGGTCCGCAAGGAGCTCTGGTTGGATCCGGAAGCCCTGCGCCGCGCGCAGAAAATTCTGGGCACCGCCACCGACCGCGAAACCGTCGAAATGGCACTCGACATGATTGCGTTCCGTCGAGAGCTCCTCGACGGCACCCAGGCGCTTTCCGGGCTCGAGATCGATTCAATCCGATAGGCGTCGGCCGCGTGCGGAAGTACGCTCTGGACTCCAATTGTTACATCGACGCCGCCCGAGAGCCGGACGCGCGCGCCGCCCTCGAAGCCTTTACAGCCAGAGAGGCACCCCGACTCTATCTCAGCGCTGTTGTGGCAGCCGAGCTCCGAGCCGGCTGCCGGTCTGCCGGCGACCGGCGCCGGCTGGAAGATCATGTCTTGGCGCCGTTTGTCCGGCGAGGCCGCATCCTGACTCCCTCGGGGGCTGCGTGGGACGCGCTCGGCCTGGTACTCTCTCGGCTGCGGGCGGAGGGCACCCTTGATTTCGAGAGCATGCCGCGGGGCTTCGCATTCGACGTGCTCATCGCCTTCAGTTGCCGCGAAGCCGGCGTCGTGCTCGTCACTCGGAATGCCCGCGATATGAAGCGAATCCGCTCGGTTTTCCAATTCGACTTCGCAACTCCGTTTCCCCCGCTTCAACGGCCATGATGGAGAGCTTCACCGGACCGCAAGCTCCTTGCCCCGGCGAAGCAGCTCGGAGAACCTACCGTAGGCTTCGTTTACCGAGAGCGTCGTCATGGGTTACATGCCTGCCGAAGGCAGCGGCTTGACGCAGAGGATCTGGTCCGCGGTTGCCGGTATCGCGCAGGGAGCGAGGAACGGCGACCAATCCGCCGGGGCGAGCGCGACCATCGCACCCTGCCACGCGCCGTGGCTGTCCCGCGTCAGCTCCAGATACCCGAATTGATCCACGGAAAAACCGGCAGCCGATGCGCCATCCACGGTCTGGGCGAACGCGCCGTTGGGCGGGCTCGGATCCTCGGCCACCCCGCTGTTACCCACCACCAGCGTGGGCGGGCGGCGGGACGGGGCAGCGAAGGAGAGGGCCTCGAAGCGGTGCATGTGGCCCGCGACGATCTGGTCGAGAAGAGGAAGCAGGGCGTCGCCGGCCGCGCCGCGCAGAGCACACTGGAGCGTCTGGTTGAGCTCGGCGTAGAGAACCGCGGGACCGCTCTCCGCCTGGCCGTCGCAGCCGTAGAGGGTCTCCGCCGCGTCCGCGACCCCCCAGATCGGCCGGTGGCTCAGCAGCCAGGCCTTGTGACCGCGGAGCCGCTTCGCCGCCGCGGCGAGCTGGCGCTCGTAGACGTCGGTCAGGCCGGGCAACTGGTCGCAGGCGTTGGCGGAGTCGATCACCACCAGATCGAGGTCGCCGAGATGGAGCACCTGGGGCTCGACGAGCTGGAGATGCGGGAGCGCCGGTCCCTCGCCGTCCTGCGACGGGCAGGCGAGCTGCCTGCCGCCGCCCTCGGGCAGGTCGGAGCTGGCGTCGAGAAAGTAGAACCAGCCCGGTCCCGCGTGGCTGCACAGCTCGTGGTTTCCGCGCGTGAAGACCCAGGGAGCCGCGGTCAGGAGATCGCCGGCCGGCTGGAAGAAGTCCAGCCACCAGGCCTCCCAGGTGTCGGCGTCCGGATTGCCCGTGCTGTTCTGGCTGTAGTAGGGACCCGGGAGCCCGCACTTCTCCGAGGGCTCCGCGCCGTCGCCGGCATCGTAGTACCAGCGCTTGACCTGCTGGCCTTCGACCGTGACGGTGAAGCCGCTCGGCGTGCCGCGGTAGTTGTAGTCGCCCACGTGGAGGACGAGCTCCGGCCGGTTGGCCGCGGCGGCCCGCGCCAGGGCCGGGAACGGCCACTGCGGATCATTCAGACCGCACCCTGCCTGATCGCTCGGCTTGCAGCCCGAATCGCCGAGCACCGCGATGCGGGAGGGAGCCTCGACCACTACCGGGAGCCGCGGTCCGCCCTCGACCGCGAGAGAGCGTCCGAAGGGATAGCGGGCCTCGCAGACCTTGACCTTGAACCCATGCGGATTGCGTCGCGGCATGGTCTTGATCCGTTCCGATCCCGTGCCGGCCAGCGCCGGGCATTCGCGGCCGGGATCGACGATTACGCGGGCAAAGGCGGCGGTGCTCCCTCCGGGAGACTCCGCGAGCAGCACGTAGGCGGCGTAGACCGCCGGCTGCGCGCACAGAGGGCCGCGGGTCAGGAAAGTCAGGGCGAGAGCCGTTGCAACGGGTAGTCTTCTCATGGCCAGGCTCACCTCTTTGTTCCGATGGTCATGTCCGCGATCGCCCGGCCGATCGCCATGGATGCGGTCGCGCCGGGCGACGGGGCGTTGAGGACGTGGATTGCCCTGTCCGTCTCCACGATGCGGAAGTCGTCCACCAGCGCGCCGTTGCGCTCCAGGGCCTGGGCGCGGACGCCCGAGCCGGCGCGATGGACATCCTCGGCGCGGATCTCCGGCACCAGGCGCTGGAGGTCGCGGACGAAGGCGGATTTTACGAGCGAGCGCCAGACTTCATAGAAGGCGATCTTCCAGAAGCGCGCGGCGAGCGCCCAGGCGCCGGGCCAGCTTGCGGTGGCGAGCGAGTCGCGGACCGAGACGTCGGTCCAGCGATAGCCCTCGCGCTTGAGCGCCAGCACGGCATTCGGCCCCGCCTCCAGCCCGCCGCCGATCATCCGGGTGAGATGGACGCCCAGGAACGGGAAGCGCGGATCGGGCACCGGGTAGATGAGGCCGCGCACGAGCTCGCGCCTCTCCGGCGCCAGCTCGTAGTACTCGCCGCGGAAGGGGACGATCCGCACGTCCGGCTCGGCGCCGCAGAGGCGGGCGATGCGGTCGGACTGCAGGCCGGCGCAGTTGACCAGGCGGGAGCAGGCCACGTCGCCCGAGGTGGTCTCCACGACCAGACCGGGCCGCACCGACCTCACCCGGGCCTTCGTGAGGATGCGGCCGCCCTGCCTTTCGATGCGCCGTCCGTAGGCCAGCGCCACCGCCGGGTAGTCCACGATGCCCGTCTCCGGCACGTGAAGGGCCGCGATGCCCGTGGCGTGGGGCTCGACCTCCCGGATCTCCTCGGCCCGCAGACGCCGCAGCCCGCTCAGGCCGTTGGCCTGCCCGCGGCGCTCCAACTCGTCCAGTCGCGGCAGCTCTTCTTCCTGAGTCGCCAGCACCAGCTTGCCGCAGCGCCGGGTCGCGATCCCCTCCTCCTCGCAGAAGCTCCAGAGGGCCCGGGCCCCCTCCACGCAGAGCCGGGCCTTGAGCGAGCCGGGCTTGTAGTAGAGCCCGGAGTGGATGACCCCGCTGTTATGCCCGCTCTGGTGCACGGCCAGGCGGTCCTCCGCCTCCAGCACCGTCACCGAGATCCCGCGCTCGGCCAGGGCCATGGCCGTGGCCAGGCCCACCAGGCCGCCGCCGATCACGGCAACGTCGCATCGGGTCATGGCGAGAGCCGCTCGATCTTCCAGCCGCCCTCGGGCTGGCGGCGGTAGCGGAAGCGGTCGTGCAGGCGGTTCTCCCTGCCCTGCCAGATCTCGATCTCGTCCGGCACGACGCGGAAGCCGCCCCAGGACTCAGGGCAGGGCACCGCGTCGCCCAGGCGTTCCGCGACCTCCCGGACATTGCGCTCCAGCTCCTCGCGGCCGGAGATCACCGCGCTCTGCCGGGATGCGAAGGCGCCGATCCGCGCTCCCAGGGGGCGGGACTGGAAGTAGGCCTCGGACTCCTCCCGGGAGGTCCTCTCGACCGTTCCCTCGATCCGCACCTGGCGGTCGAAATCCGGCCAGTAGAAGACCAGGGCGGCGCGGGGATTTTCCGCCAGGTCGCGCCCCTTGCGGCTGTCGTAGTGGGAAAAGAACACGAAGCCCCGTTCGTCGCAGCCCTTGAGCAGCACGACGCGTGCGGAGGGCCTGCCGTCCCGGTCGGCGGTCGCCAGGACCATGGAGGTGAAATCGCCGGGGTGGGCCGCCTGGGCCTCCCCGAGCCACTTCAGGAACTGGGCGGTCGGATCGGGATCGAGGTCGCGCCGCCGCAGTCCTTCGCGGACGTACTCCCGCCGCACGTCAGATACGTTCATGGCGACTCATTGTATCCACCCAACGGGCCGTGTCTGCCGGGCACGAACACCGGCGCGTCTCTCCGCTCTTGAAGTCGGGCCTTTGCGCCACAAGTATCGATCACAAGGTCTCGTCCGGGAACGGCGGTGTTTCCTATCGATCAATTCGCCCGTAAACCTGCTTCGCACAAGGAGTTTAGCCCAATGTTAAGTTGATCCTTCGGCTTGACTTACGCCCATGTTACGCTTTAGATTGGAGATCGAGAGAGAGGACGCGAATGGCGGTCAACCTACAGAGAAGGACGCTCGAAGCCGCGCCGGGGATGCCGCTGGAGGAGCCTGATCTCCACCCGGCTCCGGCCCTGCGGCGGCTGCGCGCCCTTCTCCCCCAGGACTTCCAGCGGCACGTGCGCAGCGCGCGGGAGCTCGACCGCGAGCTGCGCGAGGCGCGCAATACCCGCGAGACGGAGTCCGAGGCGATCCTGCGCACCGCGGTCCCCGCGCTGGACCGCCTGCTCGACGGCGGGCTCCCCCGCGGGCAGCTCGTGGAGCTGGTCGGCTCGCGCACCAGCGGCCGCTTCTCCACCGTGCTCGCCGCGCTCGCCGCGGCCACGAGCATAGGCGAAGCCGCGGCCCTGGTCGATCTGGGCGACAGCCTCGATCCCGCCGCGGCCGAGGCGCTGGGGGCCGACCTGCAGCGCCTGCTCTGGCTGCGGCCGCACAACCTCAAGCAGACTCTCGCCGCGGCCGAGATGGTGCTCGCGAGCGGCTTCCCGCTGGTCGCCGTGGACCTCGGCCTGCCGCCGGTCCGCGGCGGGCGCGGCCTGGAGGCGGCCTGGCTGCGGCTCGCCCGCGCCGCCCGCGCGCACAACGCGGCGCTCCTGGTTTCGACCCCCTACCGGGTGAGCGGCACGGCCGCGGGCGTGGTCGTCAAGGCCGAGCGCGCCCGCGCCTCCTGGCAGGGGGAGGACGGCGCCGTCCGCCTCCTGAGCGGCGCCTCGGCCCGCCTGCAGCTGGAGAAGCAGCGCGGGCGGCTCCCCGGCCAGAGCGAGGAGATGAGGCTCGCTCTCGGGGAGGTGCCCCTCACCCCCCTAACCCCCCTCTCCCACCCCCTCACATCCGCCGGGAGAGGGGGGAACTTGCAGAGAGCGAGGGAGGGGGCGCCCCTCTCCCGGTGGAAGGGAGGGGATGGGAGAGGGGACGGGGGTGAGGGTCTCCGGGTGGCTGCCGGGTACTGATCCATGCCCGGCCCGCGCATCGCCTGCATCTATCTCCCGCTGTTCCCCCTGGCCGCCCGCCTGCGCAGCGAGCCCGAGCTGGTGCGCGAGGCGGTCGTGGTCACCGAGGGCAACGGCAACGCCGCCCGCGTGGTGGCCGGCACCCGCCTGGCGCGCGAGGCCGGGGTCAAGCCCGGCCACACCCTCCCTCAGGCGCGGGCCCTCTGCCCCAAACTGGTGGCCCGCCCCCGCGACGAGGAGTGCGAGCGCGCGGCCCAGGAGGCTCTCCTGGAGGTGGCCGAGGCGTTCTCCCCGCGCGTCGAGGACGCCGGCGACGGCGTGGCCTACGTGGACATCGAGGGGCTGGAGCGCCACTTCAAGAGCGGATCGCCCGAGCTGGAGCTGGGGCGCTCCCTGGTCGCCGCCGCGGACAAGGCCGGCCTGCCGGCGCGGGTGGGGATCGCGTCGAGCAAGCTCGCCGCCCGGGTCGCGGCCGGCCTCCCGGACTCGCCGGTGATCGTGCCGGAAGGCGAGGAGGCCGCGTTCCTGGCGCCGCTACCCCTGGCCCGGCTGGCGCCCGAGGTGGAGATCGCCTCGACCCTGGAGCAGTGGGGGGTGCGCTCGATCGGCGACTTCGCCCGCCTGCCCAAGGAGCGGGTGGCGAGCCGGCTCGGCCGCACCGGCCGCGAGCTGCATGCCACGGCGCGCGGCATGGACTCCCGGCCGCTGATCCCGCGCGAGCTGCCGCCGGTCTTTCACGAGGGGACGAACCTGGAGTGGCCCCTGGTCTCGCTGGAGCCGTTCCTGTTCGTGGGCCGCGCCGCGCTGGAGAGGCTCTGCGAGCGGCTGGAGTCGGCCGGGCTCGCCTGCCAGCGCCTGGGGATCGAGCTGCGCCTGGAGCCGGACGGCCACCAGGCGCGGACGATCGACCTGCCGGCACCCACCCGGGACGTGAAGACGCTGCTCACCCTGGTGAAGCTGAACCTGGAGGAGACGCAGCCGGGCGCTCCCGTGGCCGGCTTCACCTTCCTCGCCTGGCCGGACCGTCCGCGCGAGGCCCAGCTCTCGCTCTACGGCCCGGCCGCGATCTCGCCGGACAAGCTCGCCACCACCCTCGCCCGACTCTTCGCCCTGCTCGGACCCGACCGCGTCGGCTCCCCCCGCCCGGTGGACGGCCATCGTCCCGAGCGTTTCTCGCTGGTCGAGTACACCCCTCCCCCGCCGCCGGAGGTCCGCCGCGAGCCCCGCGCGGGGCGCGGCCTGCTCGCCGTGCGGGTGCTCCGGCCGCCGCTGGGCCTGGAGGTGATCTCGGACGACCAGCAGCCGGTGGAGGTGCGCACCCTGGTCCAGGACGAGTCGGAGAAGCGCCCCCGGGTCGAGGGCCGGGTCAAGGTCGCCTCCGGCCCCTGGGGGCTGGAGGAGGGCTGGTGGACCGAGGAGCCCACCGGCCGCGACTACTGGGACGTGGAGCTGACCGGCGGGATCTACCGGATCTATCGCGACCGGGCCTCGGGCGAGTGGTTCGCGGACGGGATCTACGATTGAAGACAGAACCGAAGCGCCGGGAGTCGCCCCCTCTCCCCCGCGCAGGCGGGGGAGAGGGCTGGGGAGAGGGGGGATGGGATCAGAAGCGCCAGACGATGCCGGCGTTCACACCCAGGCCGTCGAGGTTCAAGGCGACGTCGTCATGGACATGGTCCGGGAACCCGTCGGAATCCTCGGTGACCGTGGCCTCCATGCCGCGGTAGATGGCCTCGGCCATGAACGAGAGGCCGGAGTCGCGCTGGCCGAACTCGGCGCCGAGGACGGCGTAGTAGCCCACCTCGTCGTCGATGTCACCCTCGCTGGTGTCCAGCAGGTAATAGCCGGCACCGCCGCCCACGTACGGGCTGAACGCCGCGCCCTGGGCGAAGTCGAACCGCAGGCCGGCCTCGAGCGGGATGGCGCTGACCTCGAAGTCGAAGCGCTCGGGATCGGTGTCGGCGGTCACGTCCGAGAAATAGGTGCCCCGCAGCTCGACGAAGCGGCCGAGCCGGACCTTCGCCCCGGCGCCCAGGGCCTCGTCGGCGTCCTGCGTATCCCAGTACGAGCCGAACACGCTGAAATCGGACGCCGAAGCGGGTCCAGCCAGGATGGCCAACGCGGCTGCAGCGAACAGGATGGTCTTTTTCATGACTACACCTCCGTTGGTGCTTTCTCGCAACCCACTCCCTCGACGGAGTTGCGACTCGGTTACTGCCCCAGGGCCGGACAACCTGACCCTTCACCGCGGATAGACGAGCGCCGCAAGGCTCGTCTGCCGCTTGCATGCTCACTTTGCAGTAGGCGTGCCAATCGGAGGGGATATCGCAGGGGGGAGGGGAGCGGCGCTACTTGCGCCGGTTGGCCTGCAGGATGCGCTTGCGGATGCGGAAGGTGGCGGGCGTGACCTCCACCAGCTCGTCCTCGCGGATGAACTCCAGCGCCTGCTCCAGGTTCATGACCAGCGGCGGCACCAGGCGGATGGTGTCGTCCGAGCCCGAGGCGCGCATGTTGGTGAGCTTCTTCTCCTTGGTGATGTTGACGTCGAGGTCGTTGTTGCGGTTGTGCTCGCCCACGACCATGCCCTCGTAGACCTCCTCGGTGGGAGCGCAGAACAGCACGCCGCGCGGCTGGAGGTTCTCGATCGCATAGGCGGTGGTGCGGCCGGCGCGGTCGGAGACCAGGGCGCCGTTGGCGCGGTGCGCGATGTCCCCATGCCAGGGATCCCAGCCCTCGAACAGGCTGTTCATGATCCCGGTGCCGCGGGTGTCGGTCAGGAACTCGGTGCGGAAGCCGATCAGGCCGCGCGACGGCATCCGGAACTCCATGCGCACCCGGCCGGAGCCGTGGTTGATCATCTTCATCATCCGCCCGCGGCGGATGCCGATCTTCTGGGTGACCACGCCGATGTAGTCCTCGGGGCAGTCGACCACCACCAGCTCCATGGGCTCGTGGATCCTGCCGTCCACCAGGCGGGTGATGACCTCGGGCTTGCCCACCGACAGCTCGTATCCTTCGCGGCGCATGATCTCGATCAGGATCGCGAGCTGCAGCTCGCCGCGGCCGGAGACCTTGAACGCCTCCGGCGTGTCGGTGGGCTCGATGCGGATCGAGACGTTGACCAGCGACTCGCGGTCCAGCCGCTCCTTGAGCTTGCGCGAGGTCACGTGCTTGCCGTCGCGGCCGGCAAAGGGCGAGTCGTTGATCGAAAACACCATCGAGATGGTCGGCTCGTCGATCTGGATGGGCGGCAGCGCCACGGGCCGCTCGCGGTCGGAGAGGGTCTCGCCGATGCTCACCTCGTCGATGCCCGCGACCGCCACGATGTCGCCCGGGCCGGCCTCGGAGATCTCCACCCGATTGAGGCCGTCATAGCCGTAGAGCATCGTCACCTTGACCGGGATCGGCTCGCCCTCGAGGCGGCAGAGCAGCACCTCCTGCCCCTTTCTCACATGGCCGTTGAACACGCGGCCGATCGCCAGCCGTCCCACGTAGTCGTCGTAGTCGAGGGTGATGAACTGGAGCTGCAGCGGCATGTCCGTGTCGAACACCGGCGCCGGCACGCTGCGCACGATCTCCTCGAACAGCGGCTCCAGGGTCTGCTCGGTGCCGTCCGGCTCGCGGTGGCAGAGGCCCGCGCGCGCGTTGCAGTAGAGGATCGGGAACTCGAGCTGGTCCTCGGTCGCGTCGAGGTCGATGAACAGGTCGTAGACCTCGTCGACCACCTCGGCGATGCGGGCGTCCGGCCGGTCGATCTTGTTGATCGCCACGATCGGCTTGAGGTTGGCCTCCAGGGCCTTGCGCAGCACGAAGCGGGTCTGCGGCAGGGGGCCTTCACTCGCGTCCACTAGGAGGAGGACGCCGTCCACCATCTTGAGCGTGCGCTCCACCTCGCCGCCGAAATCGGCGTGGCCGGGCGTGTCCACGATGTTGATGCGGGTGCCGCGGTAGTGAATGGCCGTGTTCTTGGCCATGATCGTGATGCCCTTCTCCCGCTCCAGGTCGATGGAGTCCATGACGCGCTCCATGACGCTCTCGTTGGCGCGGAAGATCCCGCTCTGCCCGAGCATGGCGTCGACCAGCGTCGTCTTGCCATGGTCGACGTGGGCGATGATGGCCAGATTGCGGATATCCTCTCTTCTCTGCTGACTCAAGCGTTCCTCTCTCTTCTTGCCGGGAAATGGGCGGACCTGTGGCGGGCCACTCCGTCGAGGGGCGCGAAGGATAACATAGAGGAGGCGCTCCGGATTCCGCGCGCCCTTCGAGAGGAGGCTCCATGGACGGCGAGGGCTATCCTAAGCCCATGGCGACGGCGTCGCGCTGGGACGACCTTCTCGGACCTTTCTACACCACGGCCAAGGTTTCGGAGATCCTGGGCGGCGTGTCCCGCCAGGCCATCGCCGACCGGCGCGAACGGCACACCCTGCTTGCCCTGAAGACCTCCGATGGCACCCTCGTCTACCCCACGTTCCAGTTCGGTGACCACAGCGAGATCCTGGCCGGTCTCCCGGAGATCCTCCAGTGCTTCCGCGCCAAGCGCGGGGACAACCGTGTGGACGACTGGACCCTCGCCGGCTGGCTCGTCTCGAAGCTCCGGCCCCTGGAAGGCCGCTCGCCCGTGGAGTGGCTGCGTCTCGGCCGCGATCCGGAGCCGGTCCTGGTTCTCGCCCGCGAGGCCGCGCGCCGCTATTCCGAGTGAGCCGTCCCCGGCAGTCCTCCACCCTCGATCTCCCCCCGGATGGCCTCGCCGGCTTCCCGGTCCGCCCTCTCACGCCGCAGACCGCGCTGTTCCGAATCGTGCGCAAGCGCCGCAACCCCTGGTGGTTCGGCAGCGGCATGACCGGCCGCTTCGACCTCCCCGAGCCGGACGGCACCTGCTACCTGGCCGGCGATCCCCTGAGCGCGCTGCTGGAGCTGATCGGGCCCGACATCGAAAGCGGCGCCGTCTCGTCCGATTTCTTCCGGGAGCGCCGGCTCCGCGAGTTGCGGGTGCCCGAGGAGATCGAGCTGTCCGACCTGACCTCCCGCAAGGCGAGCGGGTTCGGGATCACCGCTGAGATCGGCTCGATCGTCCCCTACGCCATCCCGCAGGCCTGGGCGGCGGGGCTGCGCGCCGAGGGCTCGGGCGGGGTCATCTACTGGCTGCGGCACGACCCCTCGCGGTCGCAGGGGTATGCCCTGTTCGGCCCCCACGGCGAGCGGAAGCGCTGGAAGAAGGGCAAGGAGCTGGCGATCTCGCGGGAGCTGATCGCGCGGCTCACGGAGGACTGCGGGATCGAGGTGCTCCCCGTGCCGCGCGCCAGCCAGCTCCGGATCATCGACGAGTGAGCAGCCGGGAGGGCTCTGCTAAACTGTGTCCATCATGGGATCAGCCGCGATGCACGCCTACAAGACTGCCGCGAGGATTGAGAGGGAAGGCGAGCTGCGCCTCCTGGACCTCCCGTTTCATGCCGGTGACGAGGTGGAGGTCATCCTCCTCCACCGTCAGACGGCTCAGCCGAACGGCAACCCGTATCCACTCCGTGGGCTGCCGATCCGCTACGAGAATCCTACCGAGCCCGTTGCAGAGGAAGACTGGGAAGCTCTTCGGTGATCCTCCTGGATACGCACGTCTGGGTATGGTGGGTTCATGGAGACAGCCGCGGGAAGCTTTCATCGGGATCCCGCAGATCAGTTGATCGTGGCGACGGCTCGT
>JBJMGZ010000089.1:0-9559 GCA_045807605.1 Thermoanaerobaculia bacterium
AACTGCTGGAGCAACTCTTTCCGTGGATCTTACATCGATGAGGGAGTTGTCCTGTCCTGTCCTGGGCGGCGTAGGTGCCACGCGTTGTGCGCGACGACGCCTTCCAGGCGAACCCGGAGTGGGCCGAGGCGATGGAAGAGATCATGCCCGGCGCTCGCGACGTGGTGAGCAAGGTCGGTGGCCGTGACACGCCTGCGGGCTGGACGTGGGAGCACGCGTCGTCGAGCACCGCGGAGGGCCGGTACGGCGTCATGCGCCTAGTGCCCACGGCCCAGCACACGCCAGGATCGCCCTGGTGGCGGATCCTCCGTCCCGACCTGGCGCCGCTGGCGGCTATGCTGAATGGGCCCGCCCCGGGGGCCTGTGGCGTGCCACCGCGGAGTGGCGGTCGGCTCCCATTCCCGTCCCTGGACGACGGCGCGCTTCAGAGGGTGCGCCTCGCGGAACTTCCGCACGCGGTCCATCACAGTCCCTTCACCTGGCGATAGCGGAAGCAGCCGGTCAGGTGGTCGTAGCTCGCGATGCCCATCTGTGCCTTTCTAGCACGTGTCCCGGTCCTCGTCGTCCTTGAGATCCTTCTTCACGCCGCCCCGTTGTCCCGCTCGGCGTGCGTGAACGAAGCCGCCGACCCGCGCGGAAACGCCAGCGCCACCAGGATGCTGACCGCGCAGATCGCCGCCAGCACCAGGTAGACCGACTGCAACCCGTGGAGCAGGGCGCTGCTCAGCGTGGCCAGCGTCTCGGGCGCCGCCCGGGCGCGGAGCGCCGGATCGAGTGCCGTGTTCGGATCGATCCCGGCGCCCTCCTGCGCCAGGCGCACGCTGAAGAGCGCGCCGAGCGCGGCGACCACGATCGCCCCGCCGATCGAGCGGAAGAACTGTACCGAGCTCGTCGCCACTCCGCGCAGGTTCCAGGGCACCGCGTTCTGCACCGCCAGCAGATAGGGCATGGAATTGAAGCCCAGGCCCAGCCCGATGATCATCATGGACGTCATGATCCAGGGCCGGCCGGTACCGGCGTCCACGAGCGCCAGCATCGCGCCTCCGCCGAGCAGCAGCAGGCTCCCGAAGATCGCGAACGAGCGATAGCCGAAGCGCAGCATGTAGCGCCCGGTGATCGTGCTCGCGATCGGCCAGCCGATCAGGATCGGGGTGAGCACCGTGCCCGCGTCCATGGCCGTGCCGCCGAGCACCCCCTGGGCGAACACCGGCACGTAGGCGGTGATGGAGAAGAGCAGCGCGCCCAGGATGGCGTTGCCGACGCTCGACACCGCGATCAGGCGGTCGCGGAACAGGGAGAGCGGGAGCATCGGCTCGGGTGCCCGCTGCTCCTGCCAGAAGAAAACCGCGAGCGACACCACCGCTCCGGTGAAGACCGCGAGCGTGCGCGGATCCCCCCAGCCCCAGGCGCTCGGCCCCTCGATGAGCCCGAGCAGGAGCAGGGTGATGCCCGCGGTCAGGGTGACCGTGCCCAGGATGTCCAGCTTGTGCTCGCGGCGCTGCGGCTCCTCGCGCAGGTAGCGCTGCACCATGAGCGCCGAGACGATGCCGAACGGCACGTTCAGGTAGAAGATCCAGCGCCAGGAAAACGCATCCGTGAGCCAGCCGCCGAGCAGCGGGCCGACCAGGCTGGCGACGGCCCACACGGCCGAGAAGAGCCCCTGCATCTTCGCCCGCTCCTCCAGGGTGTAGATGTCGCCGGTGACCGTGATCGCGACCGGCATGACCCCGCCCGCGCCCACGCCCTGGATGAAGCGGAAGAGGATGAGCTGCTCCAGGGACTGGGACACGCCCGAGAGCGCCGAGCCGAGCAGGAAGATCGCCACGGCCACGTGGTAGATCCGCCGCCGGCCGAAGAGGTCGGCGAGCTTGCCGTAGAGCGGCACGGTCGTGGTGGAGGCCAGGAGATAGGCCGAGAAGACCCAACTGTAGCGGGCGACGCCGCCCATCTCGCCCACGGCGGTGGGCACGGCGGCGGCCACCGCGGTCGCCTCCAGGGCGGCCAGGAACATGCCGAGCAGGATGGCGGCGGTGAGGAGCTGGCGGTCGCGTCCGGGCTGCATAAGGCGTGCATCGTAGCCGATCTCGGGCGAGGCCGGCCCCCGTGCTAGGGTAGGCAGCCTGTGAGCCGCAGAATCGCCCTCATCGTCGGCACCCGGCCGGAAGCGGTGAAGATGGCGCCCGTCTTCCGCGCTCTGAAGTCCTCGGGGTTGGAGCCCATCCTCATCTCGACAGGCCAGCACCGCGAGCTTCTGGAAACCGCGTTCGGTCCGCTCGGGCTCGCCCCGGACCACGAGCTGTCCGTGATGACCGAGGGGCAGTCGCTCAGCCAGATCGCCGCCCGGGTGCTGGAGCGGCTGCCTCCGCTGCTGGAGACGCTCCGGCCCGTGGCGCTGCTGGTGCAGGGGGACACCACGACCACGCTCGCCTCGGCCCTCTGCGCGTACCACCTCCAGATCCCGGTGGGGCACGTCGAGGCCGGGCTGCGCACGTTCGACCATCGCAATCCCTTCCCGGAGGAGGCGAACCGGCAGCTCGTGGACCGCCTGTGCCGGTGGTGCTTTGCCCCCACGGAAGCGGCCCGGGAGAACCTGCTGGCGGAGAGGATCGACCCGGCCGCCGTGCACGTCACCGGCAACACGGCGGTCGATTCGCTGCTCTGGATGCTGGAGAAGGGCGGGGGACCGCGGGAGTCGGGCCTGCTGGTGACGCTCCACCGGCGGGAGTCCTTCGGCGAGCCGTTGCGCGAGCTGGCGGGCGCGGTCCGGGACTTCCTGGAGCGCACTCCCGGGGCCACGGCGCTGTGGCCGGTCCATCCCAATCCGAACGTGGCTTGCGTGGCGGAGGAGCTGCTCGCGGGGGTCGAGCGGGTGCAGCTCGTCCCTCCCATGCGCTACGACGAGGTCGTCCGCGCTCTCGCCGGGTGCCGGATCGTGCTCACCGACTCGGGCGGCATCCAGGAGGAGGGGCCTTCCCTCGGCAAGATCGTGCTCGTGGCGCGCGAGACCACGGAGCGGCCCGAGGCGTTGAAGGGCGGTCGGAACCGGCTCGTCGGCCGGGAGCGGGAGAAGGTGGCGCGGGCGCTCGCCGAAGCGTGGTCCGAGGAGCCCTACGCCGGGCCGCTGCCTGCGCCCAACCCGTATGGCGACGGGCGGGCGGGGGAGCGGGTCGCAGAGATCCTCGAACGAGATTTGGCTGCCGGGGAGGGTGGCACGGCCGCCGTGCCATAGGGCACGCCGGTCGTGCTAGCCTCCTCCCGGGAGGAAACCCTTGGTCCGGACCTACAACAGCTATCTGCGCATCGACGAGCTCCTCGACCTCCAGACCCTCGCCTCGGACCCGGAGGAGCACGACGAGATGCTGTTCATCGTCATCCACCAGATCTACGAGCTCTGGTTCAAGCAGGTGCTCCACGAGTGCGCGCTGCTGCAGCGGGCCTTCGAGGACAACGACCGGCCGCTCGCGCTCGCCGCGCTCAAGCGCGTCCTGACCATCTTCAAGACGCTCGTCTCCCAGGTGGACATCCTGGAGACCATGACGCCGGTCTCGTTTTCGAGCTTCCGGCACCGGCTCGACACCGCGAGCGGTTTTCAGTCAACGCAGTTCCGCGAGATCGAGACCATCCTGGGCCATCGCCGCCCCGGCGCGTTTTTCCACATCCCCGAGGACAGCGAGGCGCGCCGCCGGCTCGAAGACCTTCAGAGGAAGCCGAGCGTCTATGACTCGTTCCTGCACTTCCTCAGCTTCAACGGCCATCCCATCCCGGAGGACGCGCTCTCCCGCGATCCCCTCGGGCCGCCGCCGGAGGACGAGCGGGTGCAGAAGATCTTCATCGACATCTACCGCAACCACCCGCTCGACCGCGACGTGTGCGAGCGGCTCGTGGACCTCGACGAGGGACTCCAGGAGTGGCGGTACCGCCATGTGAAGATGGTCCAGCGCACCATCGGCGTCAAGATGGGCACCGGCGGCTCGCCCGGCGCCAAGTACCTGGAGACCACCCTGTTCAAGCCCCTGTTCCCCGACCTCTGGACCATCCGGGCCGCGCTGTGATGAATCGACTGACCCCGCTCGTCTTCCTTTTTCTGGCAGTGTCTCTCCCTCAGAGGGTCCTCGCCAAGGACCCTCCGCCCCCACCGCAGGAGTACCTCGACCTCCAGCGCTGGCAGTACCAGGCAACCCCGCAGACCGTTCCCGCCGGCGGACTGAAGTGGGAAATGGAAGGCGCCTCCTGGAGCCTCGATTCCGGGAAGCTCTGGGTGGAGGAGTCCGCGACCGGCCTCGTCTTCGAGGGCAAGGGCCGCTTCCGGATGGCCGTGCCCGACCCGATCGAGCTGGCGCAGCTCCGGCGGTTCACGCAGAAGCCGGAGCTGCAGGAGATCGACGAGCCGTTCACGGCCCTGGTTCTCCGCACGGCGGGTGGGCTGCCGGTCCAGGTCGCTGCGCCTTCCGGGGGCCTCAAGGATCACAAGCTCGCCCGCGAGCGCCACGAGCACTGGCTCACCCAGCGCCTGTTCGACGTCGACTCGCGCGTCCTCGCCGCGCTCAAGACTCCCGGCGACCGCTTCCTGCGGGTGGACGTGAAGACCCAGGGCTTCGGCTGGCTCACCTTCGACTACGACGCCCAGCGCCTGGAGGAGATCCGGCTGGAGACGTTCAACGCCGCCTACTCCTACCCGGAGATCTGGCTGAGCCTCGACCGCGCCGCCGACCGCGACCCGCGGGGCAGGCCGGCGCACCGCCACGCACTGGCGGTCGACGTCGAGCACGCCGACATCACCGCCGACCTGACCGAGCCCGGCCGGGACAAGGACTTCTTCAAGGGGCGCTTCCAGGTGGGCCTCCGGTTCAACGGCAGCCAGGCGGGCGCGCAGGCGGTGCAGCTCTACCTGCACCCGTTCGCGAAGCTGACCGCGGTGACCGAGGGGGGGCAGCCCGCGCCGTTCATCCGCGACCACATCGGCGGCCGGCGGGGGATCATCGACAACCGGGTCTATGACGACTCCCTGGTCGTGCTGCTGAACCGTCCCATCGTGCCGGGAGAGTCGCGGCGGCTCGATTTCGAGTACGAGGTCGACCTCACCAACTATGTCCACAGCCGGGTCTGGTACCCGGAAGGGGAGGAGGATGAGACCTTCCTCACCGATCCGCACACCGCCCGGCTCGACCTCACGGCGCGCAAGAAGTACGAGATCCGCTCCATGGGCCGCCGCGAGGAGATGCCGGAATCCACCGATGGGAAGAGCCACGGCGTGTGGGTGATCGACCATCCGGTCAAGATGGCCACCTTCTCGTTCGCCGAGAAGTTCCATGAGGAGCACGTCAAGATCGAAGGGGCGCCCGAGGTCATCTGCTTCGGCTCCAGGGTCGAGGTGAGCCGCCGCGCGCGCTTCGCGGACGTGGGGCAGGACGTGGCGGAGAGCCTCGCGTATTTCCAGAAGCTGCTCGACTCGCCGCTGCCGCCGGACCCCATCTACGTCACCAGCATCGCGGCCCGGCACGGCCAGGCGTTCGACGGCTTCATCCATCTCGGCGAGCAGACGTTCGACCTGCTCGGGCCCGGTATCGCCGAGCTGTTCCGCGCCCACGAGACCGCGCACCAGTGGTGGGGGCACCGCGTGGGCGCCGCCACCTACCGCGACGCCTGGCTGGGCGAGGCCTTCGCCGAGTACACGGCCATGATGTTCGTGGCCGACACGGTGCCGGACGGTCCGAAGCTCTTCCAGGAGATCCTGCGCGCCTATCACGACGAGCAGAACGGCTCGATCAAGAGCGGCTTCAGCAAGTTCTCCCGTACCGATGTCAACCTCGCGAACCGCGCCCACGGCGACCGCATCGGGCCCATCGGCCATGGCTGGCGGGCCAACACCGGCGAGGTGCCGACCGCCTACTCGTCGCTCGTCTACGGCAAGGGCGCGCTCGTGCTGCACATGCTGCGCGGCCTGCTGCGCGAGGCCACGGGGAGCGACGGCGCCCTCGTCGACGTGCTGCGCGACTTCCTGCATACCCACCAGGGCGGCGTGGTCTCGACTGCCGACTTCGCCGCCGCCGTGGCCCGCCGCGCGCCGGGCGACTGGTCCTGGTTCTTCGAGCAGTGGGTCGAGCGCGCCGAGGTGCCCGCGTACCGCTGGAGCTACACGCTCGACGGCAACACGGCCACCCTCAAGGTCCGCCAGACCGACGTGCCCGCGGGCTTCCGCATGCCCGTCCCGGTGCGCATCGAGATGGCGGACGGCACCTCCGTCGAGCGCGTCGTGACCGTGGACGAGCCCGAGGAGAGCTTCGAGCTGAGCCTCGAAGGCAGGCCGAAGAGCCTGGTCTTCAACCCGGACTACGCGGTGCTCGCCAAGATGAACAGGGACTGAGCCGTCCCCAAATTACCGCTCCTGCGGTATGATATTTGCACCACCCAGCACCAGAACCCATGGAGGCCGGCGCTGTCGGGCTGGTACTTACAATCCTGTTGGAGGTGAGAATATGAGGAGGATTCCCGCCCTTCTGGTTCTGATGGTCGTGTGCGCAGCCCTGCCTGCCGCCGGTCAGACCGTCGGCACGCCCACGATCAGCGGCAGCTCGCTCAGCGTCACCGTCTCCGTGCCGGGCGGCACCAGCGTGGACCTGACCCTGAGCTTCGAGGAGGTGGAGGGGCTCAGCCTCTCGAGCCTCGGGCTCTCGGTGCAGTTGATCAACCCCACCAGTCCGGCTCTCCTCGCCCGCCTACCCGGCTCGGTCGTGCCGGCGCTGCCGCTGCTCCTGCGCATCGAGCCGCCGGCGACGGGCCCGCTGTCGTTCCATGGCATCGCGACGCTGGAGGTCCACACCCACAACCTGCAATACACCGCCGGCACTCCCCTGCGGCTGTTCTCCGCGCCGCTCAACGGCGCCTTCAAGGACATCACCGCCGAGATCGGCGCCGGGAGCTACCGGGCTCGCGGCACGACGGGCGGCTTCTCGGAGTTCCTCATCGTCTCCGATACGCGGCCGCTGGCGCAGGTGATCGGTCTCAAGCTCGACCGGCTGGAGGAGCTGCTGGACGGGTATGAGGCCGACATGCCCGGCTCGGTCTACGGCGATCTGGAGGACCTCCTGGAGGACGCCCGTGCCGCGTACGCAGCGGGGGCCAGGAACGACGCGATTCAGGAGATCAGCGACTTCATCGAGCTGGTCGAGGAGCACAGCGGCACCGACATCCCCGAGGTCTGGCGCTCGGCCCGCGATCTGGACAACGTGGCCGGCTACCTGCGGGCCGGCGCGATGACGCTGCGCTTCAGCCTGAGCCTCTAGCGGGAGGACCATGCCGGCGCGCCTGACCGTCCATTTCCCTTCCCGGCCGGCCCGGGTGCTCCTCCTGCCCGAGGACCGGGAGACGGTCGTCGGCCGCGATCCCGATTGCGACATCGCGCTCGACGACGACCGCGTCTCCCGGCGCCACGCCATCCTCGCCTGCGGCGAGCCCGTCGACGGCTCCGGGTGGTCGGTCACCGACCTGGGCAGCAAGAACGGGCTGTTCGTCGACGGCATGCCGATCGCGCAGGGGGCCTTGAAGGAGCGCTGCTGGATCAGCTTCGGCGGCCTGGTCGCGTGCTTCGAGCGCTTCGCGGGCCAGGCCGACAGCCTCGACGAGGAGCGGCTGCGGCGCGTGACGACCTCGCTGGAGCTGCACCGCGGCCTGGCGCCCGGGATGGGCCTCGGCGAGCTGCTGCCGCGGGTGGTCGCCTCGATGCTCGAGCTGACGAACGCGGAGCGCGGTTTTCTTCTCCTGGCGGGCGCGGACGGCGAGCTCGAGGTGGCGGCGCACGCGGGCCTGTCCCGGGAGGATTTCGCAGCGGCGGAGTTCGGCGGCAGCCTGGGAGCCGTGCAACGCGCCCTGGCCACGGGCGAGCCCGTGGTGAGCGCGGACGCCTGCTCGGACGCCGAGCTCGGAGAACGCGCGAGCGTCATCGCGACCGGCATCCGCGCGCTGCTCTGCGTGCCGGTCCGCGCCCTCGACCGGCTGATCGGCGTGATGTATGCCGACAGCCGCAAGCCGGGAGCGGCGTTCACCGAGCTCGACCTGGAGATCCTGGAGGCCCTGTCCTCCCAGGCCGGGCTCGCGATCGCGGTGGCGCGCCTCGACCAGGAGCTCAAGGGGCTGGCGCACCGGATCGCGGAGGCGCCGGGAGCGGATGCGGGGCTGCGCGCCCGGCTCGCCGGCGAGGTCTCGGGCGTCCTGGAGCGCTCGCTGCACGTGGCCCGGCCGGGCTCCTTCCATCCCGAGAGATGGGCGGAGTCTCTCACCTCATGAAACCGACCCGCACGGCCGACGACGCGGTCCGTCGGCTCGCGGCGGGCTCGCGGCTCGCCGGGCGCTACCGCATCGTCGAGCTGCTGGGCGTCGGCGGCATGGGCATGGTCTACAAGGCCGAGGACGAGGAGCTCGGCCTGCCGGTCGCGCTCAAGGTCCTGCGGCCCGACCTGGCCCGGGACGGGCGGCGCCTCGAGCGCTTCAAGCAGGAGCTGGTGCTGGCGCGGCAGGTGAGCCATCCCAACGTCGTCCGCATCCACGACCTCGGCAGCGACGGCGATCTGCTTTTCCTGACGATGGACTTCGTGGCCGGCCGCTCGCTGGCCGAGATCCTCGCCGACGAGGGCCACCTGGCCCCCGAGCGCGCCGTCGCCATCGCCCGGCAGATCGCCGCGGCGCTCGCGGCCGCGCACGAGGCGGGAGTGGTCCACCGCGACCTGAAGCCGGCCAACGTCCTCGTCGACGAATCCGGCCGGGCCGCGATCGGCGACTTCGGGGTCGCCCGCTCGCTGGCCGCTTCCGGCGCGACGCTGCCCGGAGCCGTCGTGGGCACGCTCGACTACCTGTCGCCGGAGCAGGCGCGGGGCGGCGAGGTGGACGGGCGGACGGACCTCTACGCGCTGGGCATCCTGCTGCACGAGATGCTGACCGGCGAGCTGCCTTTCACCGGCGGCTCCGCGGCGGAGGTGCTGGCCCAGCGGCTCACCGGCGCGACGCGGGACCTGCGCACGACCGGCGTCGAGGTGCCGCCGCGGCTCGCCGCGATCGTGCGGCGGCTGCTGCAACGCGATCCGGCGCGGCGCTACCAGAGCGCGCACGAGGTGCTCGCGGACCTCGACCGGCTCAGCGGGGATGCCGGCGCCGCGTCCTCCCCCGCCCAGCGCTGGGCTGTGGTTGGCCTTTGCGGAGCTCTCGCGGTGCTCGCCCTGGCGTGGGCTGTTTGGAGTTTCCGCGAGGGAGGAAGGACACCAGGGACACCAGGGACGGCAGGGACGACAGAGACAGCAGGAGTCGCGGCTCCGCGCCATTCCGTCGCCCTGCTGCCCCTCGCCGACGAGACCGGCCGCGGCGACCTCGCCTGGGTCGCTTCGGGCCTGCCGGAAATGCTGGCGGCCTCTCTCACCGAGGGTTCCGGATTGCGGGTGCTGGACGGCGAGCCGGTGTTCCGGACGCTGGAGAGCCTGAAGCTCCCCCACGGTCCCCTTCCCCAGGCCGAGGCGCGGCGCCTGGCCGGGCTGCTCGACGTCGACCGCCTCGTCAGCGGCCGGGTGCGCGC